>JBHIEQ010000515.1:0-1528 GCA_046760725.1 Gemmatimonadales bacterium | reverse complement strand
ATGGAGAACGTGCCGGGCTGCCTGGCGTTCCCCGCCACGGCGGTCACACGGCCTCCGCGTGAGGGACCGATCATACGGTACTGGAGATCCTGTAACAGGGAGGGGGAGTACTGTTGCGCCCAGGAGGGGGCGGCAAGGAACGCGAGGCCGAAGATCGTCAGTGTGCTGCGCATCGAAACACCCTCTCAGTGGTGTGAACGGCCGGGCGGCCCATCATGCAGCTTGCACATCGGGACGGCTGACCGCAACCGGCGGCAACTGTGCCAGCAGGCAGCTTCTTCTGAGGGAGGACGGCGAGGTAGTGGATGAGACTCACTGCCCGAGAGGTCGAGCCGCTTCAGCCTGCCCACAGCGAACTCCGCAGGACCAAACCTTTTCATCAGACTCGCCGATCGCCTGATGGCATCCTCGAGCCGACCGGCGCTCGGTTCGATCGGCGCACCCCTCCGGCACCATCATGAGGGCCGCCATGACCGTGGTCACGCTCAGTCGCGGGTTCAGACAACTGGACACTGTGTCGGCGGCAGGATAAGAACAGGGTGAAATCGTCATTAGCCTCGTCCCCTTCTGTTTAGGGGACCGTGCCCGTACTTTGAAACGAGTGACACCGCGGGACTGTCCATGGCTGTAGTCGCGCGCTCGATCGCGTCCACCAAGTACTGGCACCGCCTCAGCGACGGGCGGGTCCAGTGCGATATCTGCCCGCGTGAGTGCCGGCTGCGAGAGGGTCAGCGCGGCATGTGCTTCGTTCGCGCGTGCCAGGGTGGCGAGATCGTGCTCACGACGTATGGCCGCTCGAGCGGTTTCTGCGTGGACCCGATCGAGAAGAAGCCGCTCAACCACTTCCTTCCCGGCACACCGGTGCTGTCCTTCGGTACGGCCGGCTGCAATCTGGCGTGCAAGTTCTGTCAGAACTGGGATATCAGTAAGTCACGTGAGATCGACACGCTCGCAGACGCGGCTTCGCCCGAGGCGCTCGCGCGGACCGCCGGACAGCTGGGATGCAAGAGTGTCGCGTTCACTTACAACGATCCCGTGATCTTCCACGAGTACGCGATCGACGTAGCGCAGGCGTGTCACGAGCGCGGCATAAAGAGCGTGGCCGTCACGGCGGGCTATCAGTCGAGCGAGCCGCGCGCCGAGTTCTATCGGCACATGGACGCCGCAAACGTGGATCTCAAGGCATTCACCGAGCGATTCTACAGACACGTGTGCGCCGGTCACCTCGAGCCGGTCCTGGAGACCCTGAAATACCTGAAGCACGAGACGGACGTCTGGTTCGAGCTGCCGACATTGTTGATTCCCGGCGAGAACGACTCGGACGACGAGCTTTACGAGCTTACGGGCTGGGTCCTAGAGCACCTGGGTCCTGATGTCCCGATACACTTCACCGCGTTTCATCCGGACTGGAAGATGCTCGACAAGCCGCCCACACGTCCCGCCACCCTGCGCCGAGCACGCGCCATAGCGCTGGAGCAGGGGATCCGCTACGCCTACACCGGCAATGTGCATGACCTGGAAGGCGGCA
>JBHIEQ010000514.1:0-1539 GCA_046760725.1 Gemmatimonadales bacterium | reverse complement strand
CTATGACGATTTCCGTTGGAGCGGCGAGAACCGGCATCGTGCACGGATGGCCGGTGGTCTGAGTCTCGCGCGTGCGCTCGATCGCTTGGCGGATATCACCGGGGCTACGCGGGAGGCCCCGCTCGCCGTCAACCTTGTTGCGCACTCCCACGGCGGCAACGTGGCGCTCGAGGCACTGTGCCACATGAGCGATGCCGTTCGACCGCTGAACCTGGTCTTGCTGGGGACCCCTCTGCTCAGGCGGCGGGTCGCGATGCGGATCGTGAGAGTGCTTCTGGGACTCGGGCTTCTGGCTCTCGTCGTGTCGCTTGCGATCTTCGCTGTGGCGAGGATCCTGGGTGCCTATTCGGTAGAGGGTCCCAATCCTTGGGGCTTGCTCGCTGCGGCCGCGTTGGCGGCCGTGTCGAGCGGGTGGATCCTGCTTCTCGTGGGCGATGCTGTGGACGGCCTCCTGCGAGGGGCCGTGCGGGCCGTTCAAGCGGCGGGTCGATTCGGCGGCGACCAGGTTTACGGTCCGCCGTCAGGTGAGCTCGAGCGTCTTCTGAATCGCGGTTCGCTCGTACTGTTCACCAGTCACCAGGACGAGGCCGATCTCTTGCTCCAGCTTGGGTCGGCGCCGCGCCGGCTGTACCGCGAGTGGGTCCGCGACCGGTGGACGTCGCTCGGTAGGGGGATGGAGCTCGTTCTGTTGCGGCCCTTCACCGAGGGGATAGCGCTCAGACTCCTGTCAGTGATCCTGGAGCGGTTCCTCCTTGGGTTCTCGTGGCCCTCGCTGCTCATCTGGGACTACGAGATGGCCGATCTCGACCGAGGGACTGCTTATCCCAGGGGCGTGCTGCGCCGCGTGGACGTGACCGAGCACCTGGTAGGGGCCCTGCGGGCGCACCAGGAAGCCGCCGGGGCGCAAGGCGTCCTTCCCGTGGTTGGCGAGGTCGATGGTGCTACGGGTGTCGCGCGGCGCGCAGCGACGCTACGAGCCACCCTCGTCGAGGTGGCGCGCGGCATCAAGCAGCAGGTGCGTCTCCGGCACAGCGCGTACTACACGTCCCAGGAGGTGGTCACGGCGGTGGCCGCTGTCTTGTCCGAATCCAGTGCCGCCTGGGCGGCGGCGAGCCGCGCCACCGGGACCCGAAATGGGGAGCAGGACACGTAGTTCAAGCCCGCTCCGTGGCAGAACGCTATGGAGCGGGGATCGCCACCGTGTTCGCCGCAGATGCCCACCTTGAGCTTCGGCTGTGTGTCACGGCCCAGTTTCACGCCCAGCCGCACGAGCTCACCCACCCCGCTCTGGTCGAGCGTTTGAAACGGGTCGTCGGGCAGGATGCCGTGCTCCACGTAGGACGGTAGGAACCGCCCCGCATCGTCACGGGAAAGTCCGAAGGTCGTCTGCGTAAGATCGTTCGTGCCGAAGGAGAAGAACTCCGCCACCTCAGCGATCGCACCGGCAGTGACGCACGCGCGCGGGATCTCGATCATCGTACCGACCTGGTACTCCACCCGCGCATTCTGCTCGGCGAACACCTGCTCGGCGATCCGCCG
>JBHIEQ010000513.1:0-1544 GCA_046760725.1 Gemmatimonadales bacterium | reverse complement strand
GCGCTGACCGACGTGGAGGCCGACGCCGTCCTGGAGTACCCGTTCTTCGTTCGATCCCGAGTGGAGACGTACGTCGGCCTGGGTGCCGCAGTTCACGTGCGCAACGGATCGGGTGATGCGATCGACGGTACGTTCGTGGAGGACGCGCTCGACACAGTGGCGGCGGGTGTCTTGGTGTCCGCGGGGGGACGGCTCACGGTGGGAGGACGGCTGCTCTTGACGCTGGACTTGTCAGCCGGTCTCACCAGCGAACTCAGGACGGTGAGCGCCCGGAGCGGTCTGATGTACCGGTTCCCGGTTGGCGGCGGATCGTGAGTGACAAGTTGAGGGTGGCGGTGATCGGTGCCGGCGCGATCGCACAGGTGGCTCACCTCTCGGTCCTGTCCCGACTCGATGACGTGGAGACGGTAGCCCTGTGCGACGCCGACCTGGTCAAGGCACGGTCCATCGCGGCCCGCCTCGAGATTCCCGAGGTGTTCGACGACGCGGAAGATCTCCTGTCAACGGCGAAACCGGACGCCGTCGTGATCTGCACCCCGAACCATCTCCATGAAGTACATGCAGTCAGCGCACTAGCAGCGGGCGCGCACGTGTTGTGCGAACGACCCTTGGCGATCACGGAGGAGGGCCTGCGGAGAGTGCGCGACGAGCAGCGGCGACGCGGCCGTGTGGTGATGGTGGGCATGAATCATCGGTTCCGCAGTGACGTCCAGGCTGCACGACAGTTCCTGGCGGGCGGTGAGCTGGGGTCGCTCCGGAGCATTCGCGCCGGGTGGTACACGTTTCAGACTGAGGCGCAGCAGCGGTCGTGGCGCGCGCGTCTCGCCCAGTCGGGTGGTGGAGCGATGCTCGATCTCGGCCTGCCGATCGTGGATCTCGCGTTGTGGCTGGCGGGGTATCCCGAGGTCGTGCGAGTGAGCGCCGTGTTCGCTCGTGGGGACGGCGAGGTCGAGGACTCAGGTTGCGCGCTTCTCCGATGCGCCGGCGGCGTCTCGATCTTCGTGGACGTATCGTGGCAATACATCGACAGAGAGGAGAAGTTCTGGTTTCGGCTCGTGGGCGACGCCGGGTCCGCCAAGCTCGCGCCGCTCAGGGTGTACAAGAAAATGCACGGTGCACCTGTGGACGTGACGCCGTCTGGAGCGGTCGGGAGGCAAGACCAGTTCACGTTCTCCTATCGCGCCGAGTGGGCACACTTCCTGGGAATCGTACGCGGGTCGGTGGAGGGTCGGACCCTCGACGATCAGCTGCGGTTGCATCGCACGATGGACGCGCTTCAGCGCTCGGCAGCGCAGGGCCGAGATGTAGAGCTGTGAGGCTGCGTCTCGCTCTGCCGCGGAGAGACTGGGCCCTCGTAATCGGCGGAGCGGTCCTCTACGTTCTCGCCTTTCCGCCGTTCCACCTACTGTTGCCGTCGTTTCTCAGTCTGGTTCCCGCCGTCTTGTTGGTCGTCGGGGCTGATGCCGGCGAGCGGCCCCACCGCCTCCGATTCGCACAGGGGTTCTGGTTCGGGCTCCTGGCGCACGGCCTCGTCCTCTACTGGA
>JBHIEQ010000512.1:0-1549 GCA_046760725.1 Gemmatimonadales bacterium | reverse complement strand
CGGAGCACCCTACGAAACGCCCCACCGAGGTTCCCTGCGGACGCCCGGCTGGCTTTGAGAATCCGTCCCACAGCGTCATCGCCCCAGCGGCCCGCGATGTACGACCACAACGCGTGCCCGTAGCGGTAGGGGAAGAACCGCGGATCGCCGAGCTTGCGGACGTCCGGCAGCTCAGTGCGCGCCGCGTCGCGCATCCACATCGCCGAGTTGGCGTCAACGGGGCCGATCGAGAGATACTCTGCCATTCCCTCCACGAACCAGAGCGGCATACGCATGACACTAGGGATCCCCTCGATCAGCACGCCGCCGCCCTCGCCGGTCATATCGAACTGGAACGCATGCACCAGCTCGTGGCCCAGGACGTGATCAGTCTCCTTCAGCGGACCCGCGAACGGGAGCACCATACGACGCTTGAGAATCTCCGTCACGCCTCCCGTCGCCTCCCCGATCTCGCCCTGCAGCACGTTAGTCTGACGGAAGTGGGCACCGCTGGCGTACAGAATGAGGGGCTGGCGCGTGGTCAAGTCGTGATTGAGAAGCCGCGAGAGGCGCGCGTACCAACGTTCGGCCATCAGTGCCGCGATCTCGACGGCGGGCTTTTCCTCCGGGTAGTAGTAGATGTCGAAGTGATCGGTCTTCATCACCTCGAAGTCGAAGCTCTCGTACTGCACCTTGTTGCGGCCGAAGTACTGGGCCTCCGCAGGAGCCGCCACGGCACCCAAACCGGCCGTCATTGCGGCGATACCGAGAACTATTGACCGATGCACTCTAATGACCTCCTCGTCCACCTTTCTACCCGCTTTCTCTCAGTTCAGCCGACGTCCAAGCCCTCTACCTAGGACAACCCGGACCGGTGATTTGTTCCCTTAGTGATAAGGATCACGTGTGCGTCCCACATCCTGCTAGACGACTCCGACTCCGATCGGTTAAATGAGCCACCTCTCAATCTAGGCGATATTGCGATGACCCGACACACGCCTTCCGTGCCCAATCCCCGGCAGCTGGCGGCCGAGGCCACTGCCCGCCTCAGAGCCCTGGCTGATCCCACCCGGGCGGCCCAGCAGAGGAGCTACTTCAAGGAGAAGGTGTCGGTGTACGGGATCCCTGTGCCGCGAGTGAGATCGCTCGTGCGGAAGCTTCTTGACGAGATCGGGACCGGGTGGGGCGCCGGGGAAGCCCTGCGATTCTGTGACGTCATGAGCGCGAGACCGGAGCTGGAAGCCAAACTCGTTGGAGTCCTAGTCCTTGAGAGGTACCACAAGCAGCTGGACAAGAAGGTGCTGGGCATCGTGCGTCGTTGGATCATGGCTGACCGCTTCGCGAGCTGGGCGGCGATCGACGCCCTAGCACCGGCGGTGGTGACGCCGCTGGTACGGCGGTTCCCAGATCTCATCCCCAGGATCGAGGGATGGACTTCTTCGCGCTCGCTTTGGCTGCGTCGGGCTGCGGCGGTGACCTTCGTCCCCCTCGTTCGGAGGGGTGAGCAGTTGGACGCGGCCTACCGCGTCGTGCGATCACTCTTCGCCGATCCGGAGGATCTGATACACAA
>JBHIEQ010000511.1:0-1551 GCA_046760725.1 Gemmatimonadales bacterium | reverse complement strand
TGCTCCCGGGGACCATTCGAGTTTACCTCGTCTCCGAGCGCTACGAGGGCCTGAGGCCGCGCTCCAAGGTGCGTATCATGAGCGGACCGTTCGAGACGGGGGCCTACGCGGGCCTGTTCCAGCACCGCTGGCGGGACGGACTGGGTCTCGACCTGGCGGCGGATTTCCTGGGGACGGAGGGAGTGAGCGGTACCGGACGCTCGGATCAGCTGTTCGATGTCTGGGCGAAGCTGAGTTGGGTCCCCGCTGGACGATTGGGCGCCTCGTACCAGGTTCGGCGCCATCAGGTTGACCGCCCCCAGGTGGATGTGGGCACGGGGGCGGGCGTGGGGGTGCCCGCGCAACAGGGCGTGCGAACCGACGCCCTGTTTTCCCTCTTCACTCAGGCGTCGGAGCACGGGCTGGGGCTGGGAGCCGACGGCGGCTTCGCTGTGACTAAATGGTCGCCTGACTCCGGGGCGGCGATACCGGAGCAGGAGGTCCGTCGAGCGTATGCGAGCGCGCGGTACGACCGCCGCAACCTCTCCATGAGCGCGCGGGCTCAGGTAGGGGACGGCAGGACTACGGCACGCCTCGACGGCCGACTCGGCTGGGTGCCCCTGCCGGGATTGGTTCTAGCAGGAGACGTGCGCTGGATGAGGCACGAAGGGAACCGTACGTCGCGGCTGGCCCATGCGAGCGCCGGGATATACCGGGGCCCGCTCTCGCTGTCGGGAGAGATAACCCTGGCCGACGCGGTGCAGGCTCCGGCTCTCCTGGGCGACACGGCACTGGCCACCGCAGATCGTGCGGTACACGCGAGGCTGCGCTCGCGCCGGTTGGATCTCTCTCTGTCTCTTGTTCGCCGCGATGCGTTCGAGCCGTTGCCGTACCCCGACCTGGCGTTGATCGGCGGCTTCGCTCCTGCACCCGCCATGACCTACGCGGTGGCGAGCCTGCGAGTGCGGCCCTCGAGTGCACTTACGCTGGGGCTGTGGTACTCCGATCCCACAGACAACGTGAGCCGCCTGGGCGGCGAGGGCGCTTTTGTGGTTCCGGCCGATCTGCAGCCCCCGGCGCACGCCCGCGCCGAGATCACGCTGCGCTCGAAGTACTGGCGCACGTTCCGCTCCGGCGCTTTTGGATTCAAGCTGCAGCTGGCGATGGAATCGTGGAGCACGGGCACGGCCGGACTCGACGCCCGGGGTGTGCCGATACCTCTTCCTGGCGCAACGTTCTACCATGTGTTTCTTCAGTTCCAGGTGGTGAGCTTCAGGCTGTTCTGGGATTTCCGGAACGCGCGCCTCACGCAGGCGCAGTACGTTCCCGGCTTGACGTATCCTCGCCAAGCACAGTCGTTCGGAGTGACTTGGGAGTTTTTCAATTGAATGCGATGTGCGCAGTGTAGGCAACCTTGCCCCACTCCATGACCGGCTTCGGAACGGCCGAGGGTCCACTCGGCGGCGGGCGCATCACGGTGGAGGCGCGCACGGTAAACCACCGGCACTTCAACAGCCAGTTCCGCCTGCCCCCGGTGCTCCAGAGATACGAGTCGGAGATGCGTGCGCGGTT
>JBHIEQ010000510.1:0-1560 GCA_046760725.1 Gemmatimonadales bacterium | reverse complement strand
CCGGCCTACTCGGTGCTCGACACGTCGCGGGACGAGTCGGTGGCGGGTGCGCCGTTGCCGCCGTGGGAGGACGCCGTAGATCGGTTCCTGGAGGGGCTGCGCGGGGAGGGCAGCACACCGCGCACAGTGCACGCTGCCACGTGAACGTCATCCCCACGTCGCTCCCAGGCGTTCTCATCATCGAGCCCAAGGTCTTCGGTGACGGTCGCGGGTTCTTTCTGGAGACGTATCACGCCCAGCGGTACGCCGCGGCGGGTATCCCCGAGCGCTTCGTGCAGGACAACCACTCTCGCTCGGTGCCCCGCACGCTGCGCGGGCTGCACTACCAGCTCGAGCATGCGCCGGGCAAGCTCCTGCGCTGCGTGAGGGGAGCCGTCTGGGCCGTGGCCGTGGACATTCGCAGGGGCTCGCCCACGTTCGCCAAGTGGGTGGGCGTCATGCTCTCGGCCGAGAACAAGCGGCAGCTGTGGATCCCGCCCGGGTTCGCGCACGGCTTCTGCGTGCCGCGCGAGGAGAGCGAGGTGGAGTACAAGTGCACCGACTTCTACGCGCCGGACGACGAGTACGGCATCATCTGGAACGATCCCCGGATCGGCATCGAGTGGCCGGTGGACGATCCGATTCTGTCGGACAAGGACGCCTCGTACGGCCCGCTCACGCTCGAGCGAGACGACCTGCCGGTGTACGAGGGAGGCTCCTAGTAGTTCACCCACCCCAGGCCCGCGACGCGGTAGGGCCACGGCCGTGGCGTTTAGATTATGCCCATGCCGAATCGTGCGGGCGACTGGCTGGCGCAGGCCGAGCGGGATCTCGAGCAGGCGGAGGCCTCTCGGGGGATCGAGCGCCACGAGTGGGCCTGTTTTGCGGCGCATCAGGCGGCGGAGAAGGCGGTCAAGGCGCTGCACCTGGCTCGTGGCCAGGAAGCGCACGGTCGCGTGATCGCCAGGCTGCTGCGCGAGCTTCCGGACGACGTCGCGGTTCCCACGGGGCTCGTGGACCAGGCCCGCGTGCTGGACAGCTTCTACATTCCGACGCGGTACCCCAATGGGCACCCGTCGGGCGCGCCGTTCGAACACTACGGACCGCTACAGAGCGAGGAGGCGCTCCGCTATGCCGGTGCGATCGTTGGATTCGTCCGTCCTCAAATGGCCTGACCGGCTCACGGTCGATCGGGCGGTGCGGGAGTGGGCGCAGGCGGCGGCCCGGCGTCAGAACGTGGTGCGGATCGGCTATGCGGGCTCGTATGCTCGCGGCGACTGGGGACCGGGCAGCGACGTGGATATCCTGGTCGTGGTGCGGGTGGTGGACGTGCCGTTTACGCGCCGCGCGCTGGAGTGGGACGCGACGGAGTTGCCGGTTCCGGCCGACGTCCTGGTTTACACCGAGGATGAGTGGCTGGAGCAGGAGCGGGAGGGCAGGCGCCTCGCGCGGGAAGCGGTGTGGGTGATCCAGATGAAGTGACGGGAGACGCCCCCCTACAGCACCGCCCGCACCGTGCTGCTCGGCGGGCCGAGTACGGCGTCATCTGGAACGATCCCGGGATCGGCATCGAGTGGCCGG
>JBHIEQ010000509.1:0-1560 GCA_046760725.1 Gemmatimonadales bacterium | reverse complement strand
ATCAAGCGCTCCTGCTCGAGATGGGGGCGACCGGCTTGATCGACGGCTACCGCTTCGACGGCAAGACGGACCCTCAGATCGTGAGCGAGTTGATGGTAGAGGCGGAGCATCCCGACGCGCAAAGCGAGTCTCGCATCGGTGCAGTCTGCCGGCGTTACCTGGGACTCCTCGCTGAGGAGCTCGAGAAAGGCCGCGCGAGGATCCACGTGTACCCGGGAGTCCTGGAGCTGCTCGACCGGATCGAGGAATCGGATGATCTGCTGCTGGGACTCTTGACGGGCAACCTCCAGGAGGGAGCGGCGCTCAAGCTGAGGGCGGCCGGCATCGATCCGGCGCGATTCCGGGTGGGAGCTTATGGATCTGATGCCAGCGACCGGACCCGCCTGCCGCTCATCGCGGCTGAGCGCGCGGCCCCCCTCATGGGCAGGACGCCTAGAGGCAGCGAGATCGTTATCATCGGAGACACCCCTGCGGATGTCGCCTGCGGTGCGTCTGTGGAAGCCCGTGCGGTGGGTGTCGCCACCGCCCACTACACGGCGGCGGAACTCAGGGAGGCCGGTGCGTTCGCCGTGTTCGAGACGTTGGCCGAAACCGACCGGGTGCTCGCGGTCATCCGCCAATGACCCCAACGAGGCTTCTGGTTCCTCTCAGGATTCCGGAGCTGGGCCCGTCGCTCGGCAAGGTGGTGAGCGGGGTAGGGCGCACGGTTGGCGGGATCCCTCTGGACGGCGTGAGGCACAGGCTGGCCACTCGGATCCTCGCGAGTGCGGGTGAGGCCAGGAGATTGGCTGCGCGGGAGGAGCGGTCCGCCGCTCTCGCGGCGATTGGGCGGACCGTCTGGGTCGAGGCCTGGGAGGAGGCGGTAGCGCAGGTCTCCGGCCTAGTCGTGCGCCGCGTCTCGCAGACCCTCCAGGCGGAGGCGCGGGCGGTCCGCATGCCGCCCCGCAAGCTGCGAGTGGTCGCGCCCGATGCCGGAGAGGAGCGTGCCCTCGCGGCGCGGCTGGGGTCGGCCGGAGCGTCGCTCATTCCGGCGCTGGACCAGCTCGAGGATCTTGCGTCGCGGGTGCTCGATGCAACTCCTCACGAGCGCGAGGCGGTCCAGGCGTGGCAGGAAGCTCTTCGGACGGCCGCTCGTAGATTGGAGGCCGCCTGGCTCGCGATGGAGGAGGCGGTTCGCGTCGAGCTCGGTCGGTGGGGTGGGATCGCGCTTGAGATCGCTGCGTGGCGGAAACCGCTGTGGCCGGTGGGGGTGGTGGGTGGAGTGCTCATGGTGGCTGCCGTCTGGCTGGGGCTCGTGCTCGGTGGATATGTGGCGCCGCCCGACTGGCTCGTGGGACTGTGGGAATCGGTCGTGACGCGGTGAGCCTCATCGCCGTCGGACTGGATCTCGTGGAGGTTGAGCGCGTGCGCAGACTCCTCCAGAGCAAGGGTGAGCGCGCGCTGCGCCGGCTGCTGACCGACGCTGAGCGGGATTACTGCATGGCTCAGGCAGTTCCCGAGCGGCACGTGGCCGCCCGACTGGCGGCCAAGGAGGCGGCGTACAAGGCATTGGCACACGGC
>JBHIEQ010000508.1:0-1575 GCA_046760725.1 Gemmatimonadales bacterium | reverse complement strand
TCGGGTACGACATCCACCCGTTCGAAGAGAAGCGAGCGCTCGTGCTGGCCGGAGTGAAGATCGAGCACAAGAGCGGACTCAAGGGACACTCTGACGCGGATGCCGTGGCCCACGCGGTGACCGACGCGCTCTTGGGTGCGGCGGCGATGGGCGACATCGGCCGATTGTTCCCCGAGACGGACGAGCGCTGGAAGGACGCGGACTCGATGCGCCTGTTGGGAGAAGTCCGGCGCCGCATCCTCGCCGCGAGCTACACGATCGTGAACGTGGACGTCACGGTGATCACCGACACGCCGAAGTTGGCTCCCTACGTGGACACGATGCGCGATAACCTGGCACGTGTTCTGGGTCTCCACGTCAACTGCGTCTCGGTCAAGGCGAAAACCAACGAGAATCTCCCGCCGGTGGGCCGCGGCAAGGCGCTCCAAGTGTTCGCGGTAGCTTCGCTCGGAGGCGCATAGGCTGCTCGAGGAGCTGTTCAATGAGCTGGTGTCGCTCCCAGCCACCGCCGTCTACGGGGTCATCGCCGTTCTCGCCGGCGTCGAGAACGTGTTCCCGCCGGTGCCTGCCGACACGGCGGTTGCGCTCGGCGCCTTTCTCGCGCGCTACGGGACGGTCTCCGCACTCTCGGTGTTCCTCGTGACATGGTCGGTCAATGTTCTCGGGGCGTCCGCGGTGTACGTTGCGGCCCGCACATTGGGGAGGCGCTTCTTTCTCGGTCGGGTGGGGCGCCGGCTCATACGCCGGCGATCTCTGGCTCGCATCGAGAAGCTGTACGAGGACTACGGCGTGTGGGGCATCTTCCTGAGCCGCTTCGTGCCGGGCGTGCGCGCGGTCGTGCCGCCGTTCGCGGGGGTCGCCGGCCTGGGGTCGTTTCGGGCCCTGGCACCGGTCGTGGTTGCGTCGGCGGTGTGGTACGGGACTCTCATGCTCTTGGTGGTCACCCTGGCGGGGCCGCTCGCAGGGCTGGCACTCCTGCTCAAGCGGGTGAACACGGTGGTGCTCATCCTCGCTTTGATCCTGGCGGGGGCGATCGGTGGCGTGATCTACCTGAGAAAGAAGCGGCGGGTGTGGGAGGAAAGGCGGTGACACCTTCATCGTCCCGGATCGTCTTACATCGCCCCTCATCGCTCAAGGTCGCCGTTCATCGCCCGACATTGCCCCACGCCGCCTTTCATCGCCTGGGGCCCAGGGGGGCGGGGTGAGAACCGAGGCCGACGAGCGGGACCGCGCCTTCTGGGTGGAGGGTTTCCACGACTATCTCAGCTTCGAGGCGGGCAGCAGTCCCAACACGGTTCGGGCGTACGTCAGGGACCTTAGGAGGCTAGCCCAGTACGCGGTCTCCCGCGGCGCCAAAACGCCCGGAGCGATCACGCCCAAGCTGCTGCGGGAGTTTGTGTTCCATCTGAAGGACGTGGGGCTCGCGCCGGCCTCGATCCGCCGCCAGATCTCCTCGGTTCACACCTACTTCCAGTTTCTCCTCGGAGAGCGTCATGTAGGATCCGATCCCAGCGAGCGGCTGGAGGCGCCCAAGGGATGGCACAAACTCCCGGAGGTGCTCACGCGCGACGAGGT
>JBHIEQ010000507.1:0-1577 GCA_046760725.1 Gemmatimonadales bacterium | reverse complement strand
GCAGAGTGGCTGTCATGCCTCCCCTCGAGTCCGTGGATCCGCGAGCCGGTAAAGCAGGTCCGCCAGGAGGTTGCCGAGCACGACCATCGCCGACGCTATGATCGCGGCGCCGGTCACCACCGCGTAGTCCCTCCGGCCGATGGAGTCCACGGCGAGCTTCCCGAGACCGGGCCACGCGAACACCGTCTCCACGAGCACGGTTCCCGACAGAATGATCGGGACGGAGAGACCGAAGAGGGTGATCGTGGGAAGTAAGGCGTTTCTCAGCGCATGCCGTAGCAGGACCACGCGTTCGGCGAGTCCCTTGGCCCTCGCCGTGCGAACGAAGTCCTGGCCGATCACTTCGAGCAAGGCCGCTCGCTGATACCGGGCCGTGCCCGCGGCTCCGACGAGTCCGAGCGTGAGCGCGGGCAACACGAGGTGGGTTGCGCGATCCCACAACCGTCCCGCTAACGAGAGGTGCGGGTAAGCCACCGGATCCACCGCCCCCCCAACGGGCAGCCACTGGAGAGCCTCGCCGAAGATCGCGAGCAACATGACGCCCAGCCAGAATACCGGTACCGAGTAGAGCGTGAGCGTCGCGACCGATAGAGCGTAATCGGTGCGAGACGCGGAACGCATCCCCTGGAGCGCGCCGATAGCGATTCCGCACAAGAACGTCACGGCGAGCGCCGCGGCTCCGAGTGCGAGCGTGTTGGGAATGCGATCTCCGATCGCCCGTGCGGCCGGACGATGCTCGGCAAACGAGTAACCGAAATCGCCGCGGGCGAGGTTCGCCACATATCGCACGTACTGAACGTGGATCGGCCGATCGAGACCGAAATTGCGCCGCAACTGATCCCGTACCTCGCGCGGCACTATCGCCGCCTCCTGGCCGGCGCGAATGGGATCGCCGGGTGCGAGCTTCAGTAGGACGAACGTCAGCGAGGCGACCAGGAAAACAATCGCGGCGGATTGGATGACCCGAGCCGCGAGGAAACGCGCCACGCTACCGAGAGATCAGATGATCGCGCTCGATGTACTGACCGGGTGCCACCCGCCACTTCCACAGAGTCGTCGTCCACTGGTCGGAGCGGAACTCCACGTTTTCCAAGCGGCGATGCACTCCGGCGCCGAACTTCGCCGCGTAAACGAAGACGGCGGGCGCATCGGCGTTGATCGTGGCCAGGGCCTGATGCCACAACGGGTGAGCCTCCGCCAGGCTTGATGCGCTCATGGCCCGCCGGATCAGACTGTCCACGCGCGAGTTCGCGTAACGGCCGTAGTTGGCGGAGCCCCCCGAGGTCCACACCTCCGCGATCGTCCCGGGACTCGGGTCGCCACCCCAGGAACCATACACAGCATCGAAGCGCCCCAATTCCGCCCGGCCGCCCCGGTCGAAGATTGTGCCGAAGTCGAGTGTGGTGATGGTGACCCTGACACCGAGGCGCCGCAGCTGGTCCTGGATGACCTGGGCCGACTGAACGCGTGGCGTGGACGTGGCAGGCACGAGCAGGTCGAACTCGAGCGGCCGGTCCCGCCGATCGAGCACGCCGTCGCCGTCCGAATCTCGCCATCCCAGGTCGCTGAGGATCCTG
>JBHIEQ010000506.1:0-1586 GCA_046760725.1 Gemmatimonadales bacterium | reverse complement strand
CAGCCGGGGGATGGCCGCCGGGCGATTGGGGATCACCCCCAGGCTGCGGGCCTCCCCGCCAGTGTCCGCGACCGCGACGGTGATGGTGTCGGCATGGACGTCGAGCCCGACAAACCGCAGATTCGAGGTAGACATGTGACCGGCTCCTTCGCATGTAGCTCTGCGTGGTGGACAGCTCTCCGACCGCGTAACCTACGCCCTGCGATCGGGGCCGGTCATTCCATAGTGACTAAACGGATCGCCGGATAGCCCACATATTGCTGCAGGTATTCCTAAGGGGACTCCTTCATGGGGGGTGGCGTATGCGTCAGTGTCCTGCCCTCTCCCGCGCTCCACGATGCTGGGCGATCCTGTTCTCGATTCCACTGCTCTATCTCGGTACTGGTTGTGGGGAGGAGGCCGCGGAATCCTCGCTCGCCGGCCTGCCACGGCTCTCCCTTGTGCAGGAGCTACGGATCGGAAGTGTCGATGATCCGGATCAGGCCTTTACTTGGTTTCGCGAGCTTGAAGTGGCTCCCGACGGCCGCATCTACACCATGCACCCGCAAGAAGAGACGATTCGGGTACACGATCAGCAGGGTCGGCTGCTTCGCACCATAGGCCGGCGCGGCGAAGGCCCGGGTGAGTTCCAGAACCTCGGTCGCATGGGGATGCTCGGCGACACTCTGTGGGTGCTGGACTTCGGGACCTACCGCTTCAGCTACTTCAGCCTGGAGGGTGAGCTTCTCGGGAGTCGCCAGATACCGATTGATCTCGGCAGTGGGCCGGATGAGCGACCGCCCCGGCCGCGAGGTCTTCTGAGTGACGGAAGCATCATGGCGTCACCGCCCGCGTTCTCGCGCCTGGTGGTGGATGGCACGATCAAGCGGCAGGTTGTGCTCCGGATGGATATGACCGGAGCCGTCGCTGATACGCTGTTCACGTACTCGCTCGAGAATACCACGCTCGAGGTGCATGATCCGGACAATCCGCGCGGCCCGCGCTCGTACGTGACCCAACCGTTCACGGATACCGAGATCGCGCAGATCTCGCCCAGTGCTCCCGCGGTGATTCGGGTCGATCGCACGGCGGCACGTTCGTCCGACCCAACTGCCTTCCGTGTCACTCGGGTCGAGTTCGGCGGGGATACCGTGTTCTCCAGGGAGTACGAGTACACTCCTATTCCACTCACCGATCACCTGGTGGACAGCATCATTCGGGACATAGGGGAGCGCTTGTCAAAGCTGCCTTTCCCCGGCCGAGCTACCCAGGCCAGGGTCGAGGCGTTGGCGCGGGACGCGCTTTATCGACCGGCCTT
Source organism: Gemmatimonadales bacterium (assembly GCA_046760725.1). Lineage (GTDB taxonomy): Bacteria > Gemmatimonadota > Gemmatimonadetes > Gemmatimonadales > GWC2-71-9 > JBHIEQ01. The sequence goes on along the minus strand of JBHIEQ010000506.1, from coordinate 289 downwards.
CCATCCCCCGGTTTCAGGATTGGTGATTGGCAGGGACGGAACCCTGTGGCTCCAGCGCGAGAAGACCGGTGCCGACTTCGTTGACTGGATCGTCCTGGCGCCGACCGGAGAGGCCGTCGGTATCGTCGCCATGCCGAGAGATTTGCGGGTTCTTGCGGCCGAGCGCGGGACGGTGTGGGGTATGGAATCCGACGAGCTGGACGTGCCGTACATTGTGCGGTACCGGGTGGTCGAGTCGGACTAGCATGGGGTGTGTGTGGGACGATCCACTCCAGATTCCTCTGCTGCC
>JBHIEQ010000505.1:0-1589 GCA_046760725.1 Gemmatimonadales bacterium | reverse complement strand
CTTTAATTCGCTTATGTTCCAGATTAATGTTTTTGCTATGGTTACGTTTGTGTATGTTGTTGTTCCTGAGCGACCACATCACCCGCGGGAGGGGCGGATTCTGGCGGTACCATGTGCGGGCCGTCTGACTCGGAGACAGCGTCCGCTCCAGCGTCTCGGCCGTGCCGCCGTTACCGAACGTCTCGTACAGCCGGCTGATCCCGTTGTGCGTCGCCGCCATGAACATCAGGTACCCGGGCGACCACGTGTCGAAGTTCCCGAAAGCGAACACGCCCGGCATGCCGAGCCGCGTCATCTCCTGCACGTTGTTCCACCCGATCAGCTGCCACTCGTTGGTGAGCAGAGGATCCAGCCACGCGTTGTACGGCCCGTCGCCGATCGTGTTGTCGTACAGATACGGCACCGACTCGTGGAGGTCGTGTAGCACTTGCGCTTTCCACTCCACATAGGTGTTGAGCACGTTCTGTGAGAGCTTGAGCGTGAGCCCCATGGCGTCGCGGTTGTTGTCGTGCGCCACGTAGTGGCCCCAGTAGAGAAGCCGCGGCCAGGTCGCGTCCGGATGCGCCATGTGCCAGCGGAACAGGTCCACCTGCCGATCGCGGCCGTCCACCTCCGTGACCGGCGTGATGAGCGTGATCACGTGGTCCCTGATGTTCCTGATGTAGTCGCTCTCGTCCACCGCCAGGCGATAGGCGAGCTCCATCAGCGCAGTGGGCGCTCCCGCCTCCGGCGAGTGGATGGTGCCGGTGATGTAATAGACCGGCGCTGCGGTGGCCTGGATGCGGGCCGCCTCGGCGTCGTCCATGTCGATCGTGCGCGGGTCGGCGAGCTTGGCGAGCGCCGCCCGGTTCTCGTCGAGACGGGACATGAGCGCCTCGGACGCGACCGCCACGGCGATCATCTCGCGGTTCTCCTCGGTTCTCCCGATGGAGAACACCCTGACGCGCGGGCTCGCCTCGTCGAGCATGCGCATGTAGCGATACACCTCCGACGAATACGGGAGCTTGCTCGGCGCTCCCGCGATGTCGCCGAGGACGGCCGTCGGGGTGGGCACCGTGCTCGATGCGGGCAGGTAGTCCACCAGCGCCGACATGAAGAACGGCTCTGTCGTGTACTCGTGGATCTTCTTGGTGTATTCCTCGTCGATCGGCTGGTTCGGGTTGCGTCCCGGCCTGGGCGGGAGCGCATCGCTCGGCGCCGCCGACTGAGCGTGCATTGGGGATGTCGCGAGTGCGAGCACCGTGGCCCCCGTGAGGAGGCCGAGCGCACTTGAATGGCGTGTCATTGCAAGGGACCTCTGTCTTCGGGTGAGATGCTGAAAAGTGAGGTGGTGCTGTGGCGAACGCCAGCGCGGCACGAGACTCGGCACACACTCTAATCGAGGCTTCGTCACGCTCGGTGTCGCTGAGGACGGGGTTCCGCTGGTCGCCCGAGTCTTCCCGCTACATCTTACGCTCTAACGAGCATGAGTCGAGGAGCGGAAGATGAATGCGAGAGCCGGTTGGTCCGCTAAGTTGGCCGCGGTGTGCGCGCTCGCGGCATGGCCCACGGTCGCGCTCCCCCAGGAGGGTAAGGACATGGTCCGGTCT
>JBHIEQ010000504.1:0-1590 GCA_046760725.1 Gemmatimonadales bacterium | reverse complement strand
GCGCGAATCGTACCGAGTCGGTGGGCGGCGAACGCGAGCAGGATCGCGAGCGCGGTGGCCACGGCTAGCCAAGAGAGCATGTTATGACTTCCTCAGTCTTGTTGCTCGCGTACCTCCGGTGGGGCGTTGGGCTTCACTCGAACCGGTTTCGCCGGAATGCCGAGATAAACGTGCCAGGGCTTGACATCGCGTGAGGCGACGGCGTTCGCGCCCACTATGGAGTTCTCTCCCACCCTGACCCCCGCCAGGACGGTCGCATGGTACGTGATTCGCGCGCCGTCCTCCAGTATCGTGACGGCATCGGTGACGTCGGCCTGCTCCACGATGTCGTGGGTATGGCTGTAGATGTTGGCGTAATCGGCAATCGAAACCTTGTCGCCCAGTATTATGCCGCCGCGGTCGTCAAGCAACACGTGACGGTGCACGACCACGTCGTCGCCCACCTCCATGTTGTAGCCGAATGAGAACTCGACGAACTGGAAGCACTTGAAGTTCTTGCCGCAGCGCTTGAAGACGTGGGGAGCCAGGATCCTGCGGAGCCGCACGCCGAGGTCCACGTTGCCGCCCCCCATCACGGAGCGGTCGAAGCACTGCCAGAGCCACAGCAAAGGCTTTACTCGGGCGTATTTCTCCACGTCTATCTCGCGGTAGTACTCCGGCTCCAGCGTGATGTTGTGCGGATCCAACGCGAGCAGGGCGGCCCGGGTGGTGGGGTGCGTCGCCGAATCGGCCAACACGTCCTCGTATGGAGGAGCTCCCGGATAGAAAATGGCATACAGGGTGTAGCGATCGCACTGCGGGTCTTGCAGTCGTTCCTCCATCTCGCCCAGCCACCGGGTGTACACCCTTTCCGACGTTTCGGGCAGGGCGATTGTGCGGAGTGGGCGCAGGACCATTGGATCCCCCTAACAAAAGCGTCTAGGCATTTACCGCTTTCTCGCCGCTCGTGCGAGCACCAACGCTCGCTCCCGATCCAGAGTCCGGAGGGAGCGTTCCCAGTCGGTGCTGGCGACGCCCTCGTACTTGACCTCGAAGGGATCCAGGATGCGGATCCCGTCCTGGTAGATGTACAGGGCGGTGGCGGTCTCACGCTGGTTCAGCTGCCGTCTGTTCCAGAGCGGGGAGAGAGGGAGAATCTCGACCGGGCGGAAGAAGCGGTTCTGGCTCGTGATCGTGAGTAGCTCTGGCTCGAATCGCGCGCGGTCCTGCCGGCCGAAGAAAGTCACGATGAAGACGGTGGGCTCACTCAGGCCGTAGCGCCGGCCGACTCGGGCTATGTCGGAATCGCGCGTCTCTCGCAAACGGTGCAGCGAGGCGTACGTGTCCTGCGCCAGCAGGCGGATCACTCCTTCGTGGAGAGGAAGCAGTCGGATCTGGAGTGTCGCTGTCTCCAGCCGCACGGCGACGTCGTCCTGTCGCAATGTACCGAAGCCGGCGGGCGGTAGGCTCGCGGCGGCCGGTGCCGCTCGAAGGGTGTCCTGTTGAGCGGCCAGAGAAGGCGCACCGACCGCGAGCGTGCCGACGATCAGGACAGCCGGTGTGGCAGCTCTCACACGAGCTCCCTCACTTCGAAACCTTCGTGCCGACCAG
>JBHIEQ010000503.1:0-1591 GCA_046760725.1 Gemmatimonadales bacterium | reverse complement strand
CGAGCCAACATAGACCGTCCCATCAGTATCGATTGCGGGCGAGGAGTGCACCTCGTCTCCCGTGACGAACTCCCACCTCCTAGTCCCGTCGGGATTGATGGCGTACAGGTTGTAGTCCCACGAGCCAACATAGACCGTTCCGTCTGCACTCATGGCGGGCGAAGACGACACTGGATCTCCCGTAACAAACTCCCACAGCGTTACCAAGACAGTGATCGTCGCCTCACCCGACACAGCATCGGTGGTAGCCGTAATCGTGGCCATCCCGCTCGCTACAGCGGTCACAAGTCCAGAACTGCTCACCGTTGCCACGCTCTCATCGGACGACGCCCACGTGAACGTCTTGCCGGAGATCGCGCTGCCTCCCTCCCTGCCAATATGAGTGAGACACCGATCCCCTGGTAGTTTAGTGTAGAGGGCGAGGGAGAAGAGACCGATGACTGGGCTGAGAGAGGTGGGATTGATGAGCGGGGTGAGGGAGAAGGAGGCGATCCCCGGGGTGAGAGAGGAAGCGGCGGTGACGAGGGTGACGGCACAGGAACGGGTGAAGCCGGAGGTCGAGGTCGTGGCGAAGGCGCAGCGACGGCGGTTCACGGTGGCGTACAAGCGGCGGATTCTTGAGGAGGCCGACCGGTGCACGAAGCCGGGCGAGATCGGCGCGCTGCTCAGGCGGGAGGGGTTGTACTCGTCCCACCTCGTGACGTGGCGGGCGGCGCGGGCGCGCGGGGAGCTGGCTGGTGGGGGGGTGAAGCGGCGGGGGCCGAAGCCGAAGCCCGCGCATCCGGACGCTAAGCGGATCCTCGAGCTTGAGCGCGAGAACCGGCGCCTGAGGGCCCGGGCGGAGCGGGCGGAGGCCCTGGTGGAGGTCCAAAAAAAACTCTCGGCCCTGCTCGAGGAGAGCGACGGGCCGAGCACCGAGCCGCGCTGATGCAGACGGTGGCGGAGCTGGGCCCGCGGCTCGGGGTGCGTGCTACCTGCACGGCCCTGGGTGTGGCGCCGGCGAGCTACTACCGCTGGCGGAAGCCGAAGATCGAGGGCCGGTCGCGCTCCTCGGCACGGGCCCTGAGCCCGGCGGAGCGGCAGGACGTGCTGGACGTGCTGCACGAGGATCGCTTCGTCGACGTGGCGCCACGGGAAGTGGTTGCGACCCTGTTGGACGAGGAGCGCTACCTGTGTTCGGAGCGGACGATGTACCGGATCCTCACAGCCCACCAGGAGGTGCGCGAGCGGCGCAACCAGCTGCGGCACCCGAGCTATGCGGCCCCCGAGTTGTTGGCGACGGCCCCGAACCAGCTGTGGAGTTGGGACATCACGAAGCTCAAGGGGCCGGCGAAGTGGGTGTACTACTACCTGTACGTCATCCTGGACGTCTTCAGTCGCTACGTGGTGGGCTGGATGGTGGCGCGGCGCGAGTCGGCGAGGCTGGCCGAGCGACTGATTGCCGAGAGTTGCCAGCGCCAGGGCATCGCGCCGGGGCAGCTGACCCTGCACGCGGATCGCGGCTCATCGATGCGCTCGAAGGCCGTGGCGCTCCTGCTCGCCGACCTGGGTGTGACCAAGACGCACTCGCGGCCCTACACGTCCACGGACA
>JBHIEQ010000502.1:0-1591 GCA_046760725.1 Gemmatimonadales bacterium | reverse complement strand
TCCACCCGAACCGGATGAGCGTCTTGTTCACCCGCCAGGCGAAGAGCGCAGCCAGGCCAATGAGCGCCGCTGTGAAGCCCGCGCCAAATCTGCCATAGACTTGAAGCCCCAGAATGATCGTCACGATCACTAGGAACAGGCAGAACGTCGCGAGCCGCTTGCGCATTACCCGGTGAGGCTTGAGCCTGGCCGGCAGGTCCTCTGGTATGAGACCCTCAGGGTTCACCTCCGCCAGAACCGCCTCTATCCGCGGCTGGAGGCCGTAGTGCACGTAGGACAGCAATCCCATGAGGGTGAACAGCAACACGATCTTGGCGAGCAGCACCCAGTTGGTCCACAGCGCCTCGATCCCCAATGGGCTTGCGATCACCAGCAAGACGCCCGTGACGAGCACCGTCCACTGAAACACGAAACACCGAGTGGCGCCGCGCCGAATGATGTTCTCCATGTAGCGGTCGGCCGCGTAGTTGAACCCGGCACCCAACTGGGCGCGCTCGTTCACCACGATGAGATTGAACAGCGGCACGGACATGAACACGAACGCCATGACGTGCAGGAACTTGAGGATGGGAAAGAGAGATTCCATTAGTACTCCCGGCCTGGATTGCTAGAAGACGACGACCTTATCGGCCCAATCGGCCCAGTCGGTTAGCTCCTCCATGCTGCTGCGCTTGCATTGATCGGCGAGATCACCGTCGTCGATGCCCCTGGCGTCCATGCACGAGCCGCAGACGCCGATCTCGCCTTGGCGTAGGGCGAGCGACTTCAACATGGTCTCGAGGTTGTAGTATCCCCGGGGGACCTCCTGGCCCCGCTTGGCGCACGACGCTCCATCCCCCATGAGAAACACCCTGACACGCCTCCCCTCGCGCTTCGCCAGCGAATTGGCGAGCCTCAGTGCATTGTAGCTCCGCTCCGATCCGTAGGGCGGATCATTGAGGATGAAGAGCGTGTTACTCATCCGCCGCGCCGATCTCCACCTCGAGCCCCCGAGCGCGCCATTCGGGTACCCCATCCTCCAGCCGCACGGCATCGAACCCATGCGCGCGCAGGCGCTCCACCGCATCGATCGCAAGAACGCAATACGGACCGCGACAGTATGCTACGATCTTGCGATCCCGCGGAAGCTCCGCCAGCCGCTCTTCGAGCTCGGGCAGGGGGACCGAGAGCGCGCCCGGCAGGTGCCCGGCCCGGTACTCCTCGGCGGGACGCACATCGAGCACCGTGACCTCCCCTTGGCGGACCCGCTCGATCAGAGCCCTCCGGTCCACAGGTTCCAACAGGTTCCGCGCTTCGAGGTAGTCCCGGCTCACTTGCTCGACCTCTGCCAGGCGGGTCTCGGCGAGCCGGCGGAGTGCCGCGAAGAACTCACACACGCCGTCGTCGGCGAGACGGTAGGTGACATAGAGACCCTCCTTCTCGGCCTCGACCAGCCTAGCGGCCCGGAGCACCTGGAGATGCTGTGACGCGTTGGCGAGACTGAGACTCGCCTCCTTGGCCAGCGACTCTACGGTGCGGGGCCCCTGACACAGGAGGCCCAGCAGCTCGAGTCGGCGGGGGCTGGACACGGCCTTGCCGATCCGCGCGAACT
>JBHIEQ010000501.1:0-1620 GCA_046760725.1 Gemmatimonadales bacterium | reverse complement strand
GGAACTCCTTCGGATTGAACCGGACCCCGCCTTTAGCACCGCCGAACGGCACGTCCACCACCGCACACTTCCATGTCATCCAGAAAGCGAGTGCTTTGACCTCGTCCTCGGTCACGTCCTGGTGATAGCGGATTCCCCCCTTCCCGGGCCCGCGAGCCTTGTTGTGCAGCACACGATAGCCAGTGAAGGTCTGCACCGATCCGTCCGATGTCTCGATGGGGAACTCGACGGTGATCACGCGCTGCGGCCGCTTGAGGTATTCGGCCAGCCCTCTGCGAAAATCGGGCACGTAACGAGCCGCCTGATCGAACTGAACCTGCGCGATACGAAAAGGATTGAGTTCTTCGGCCTGCTGGGGGGCAGGCTCGACCTCTTGTCGTCTATCGGCGGTGCGCCGCCCAGTGCGACGCCCGGTCTTGGCGCCGCCGCTCCGGGAGCGCGGCGCCTTCGCTTTTACGGTCCTAGCCATGGTGAGAGACTGTCCCCGAGTTGTCGTGGAGGACTGAACAGAAAACCATCAAGAGAGGAGTATCTATGCACGTCGCTGCGGCCGCCGCCACAGGAGATTCGTTTCGTGAACAATGCTACCCAATTTCAGCGTGAGTGTCCATAGACGGAGGAGCCGATACTCGCGAGCGTCGCGCCCGGCACGCGCGAGACGGCACGTTGCACCCAAACGGGCAGCGGTCGCGGTGACGCCAGTCACCTGATACCGCCCGATATGCCCTCCGACATGCCGCATGCCCTTCGTCCAGCGTCGGACGCCGCAGGCCGAACACGGCGCGGTAGTGAGCACTCACATCCTCTTAAGTGCCGCAGTCAAAAAGAGTTGGAGAGCAGGTAGTTCCCTCTCCTCCTCACCCTCCGGGGTGATCGACTCGCACCACGCGCAGCTCGTCGCCGAGCAACCGCACGTCGAACTCGGCTCGGCCCTCGCCGAGACCCAGCTCCGCCGACAACGGCGTTACACGCAACAATGGTGCCAGCAGTACGAACCTGCGCGCCAGCTCGAACGCGTCCACCGGCTTGTCCGCGGCCAGGGAGAAAGCCGTGGGCGTGGGAGCATTCTCTACATCGCCCGCAGCTCGGCCCACCACCCCGGCCAACTCGTAGGCATCGCGCAGTCCCATAAGACGGCCGAGCCCGTGCACTTGCAGCACGTGCACCTCGATCCCGAGGGCGGTGCCCGAGAGGCCGACCGTCGATTCCCGGCCGTCCGGCAATCGCACGGTTGCGCTGAACCCCGTAGGGCCGGTCCGCTCGAGCTCCACCCGCGCTACGCTCTCTCCGGGCGTCAATTCCCTGTAGCCCTCGAGGCCCATGGCCAGCGTGATCAAGAGCCCACCGGAGGGTAGCAGAATTGCGGCCCCTCCCAGACTCAAGGCCACGGCGAGCACGCGCCTGCGTGCGACCGCCACATAGCCGAGCGCCAGGAGGGCCAGACCGAGCAGCGCGGTGAGAACTCCGATCAGGACGAGCGGGCCACCCATACGTATCTGAGGTGGCCGGCTACCGCTCGATCAGGATGCGCGCGCTGTATCCGAAATGGTCGGACGGCCATATGCCCGACGCCATCTTGTCCGCCTGCGTGTCTCCCACGATCGCTACGCCCGCGACCTG
>JBHIEQ010000500.1:0-1636 GCA_046760725.1 Gemmatimonadales bacterium | reverse complement strand
CCCTTTCCGGGTGCCTCTTGCGCGGCGAACCTTCGTTGCTCGGGCTCGAGTTTAACAGCATCCATTCCGTTCGCTAGTGGTTTGACCCTTACGAATGATTCACATCGGCTTGGAGATGTGCGATGATGGCACATGAGCGAGCCCACGACGATCCGGCTGAGACCGGAGGACCGCGAGCGGCTGGAGGCCGTGGTCGCGGATCGGAACAGCCCGCAGAAGCATGTGTGGCGGGCGCGGATTATCCTGCTGCTGGCCGATGGCCTCGGGCCTCGGGCGGTGCAGCGCCAAACGGGCAAGAGCCAGCCGACGATCCGGCGCTGGCGGGAGCGCTTCCTGGCCGAGGGGGTGGCCGGGCTGCGGCGCGACAAGACGCGCCCGCCGGGCACCGCCCCCCTGCCCCGGGCGATGGTCGAGCGGGTCGTGGCGATGACGCTGAGCGGGGCGCCGGCGAACGCGACCCATTGGAGCGCCCGCAGGCTCGCCAAGGCGGTGGGCATCGGCCACACCTCGGTGCAGCGGATCTGGACGGCCCACGGCCTGAAGCCCCACCTGGTTGCGACCTTCAAGCTCTCCCCCGACCCCGAGTTCGCGGCCAAGCTCGAGGACATCGTCGGGCTTTACCTGAACCCGCCGGAGCACGCGCTGGTGCTCTCGGTCGATGAGAAGAGCCAGATCCAGGCGCTCGACCGCACCCAGCCGGGGCTGCCGATGAAGAAGGGGCGGTGCGGGACCATGACGCACGACTACATCCGCCATGGCACCACCACGCTGTTTGCCGCGCTCGACGTGCTCGAAGGCAAGGTGATCGGCCAGTGCATGCAACGCCATCGCCACCAAGAGTTCATCCGCTTCCTGCGCATGATCGACCGCGCCACGCCGGCCAGCCTCGACCTGCATCTGATCCTCGACAACTACGCCACGCACAAACACCCCAAGGTGCGCGCGTGGTTCGCTCGCCACCCGCGCTTCCACACCCACTTCACCCCGACCGCGGCCTCTTGGCTCAACGCCGTCGAGACATTCTTCTCCACGCTGACGCGCCAGCGGCTCAAACGCGGCGCCTTCCCCGGCATCGCTGATCTGCAACAGGCGATCAACCGGTTCATCGCCGAGACCAACAACGACCCAAAGCCCTTCGTTTGGACCCAGGATGCCGCTACCATCTTCCGCAAGCTCGCGCGCGTGAACCATGCGTGTGAGTCAAACCACTAGCAACCTTAACGGATCGTTATGCGAAGGCGGATCTTCGGAAAGGAGGCGACGGTGTTCCTCTCGACCCGCTATCTCGACATCCTGATCGAGCTCGTAGAGACGAGGCTTTCCGAACTCCTCGTCTATGGCTGCGAGAACCCTGAGGAGCTCGCGATATTCAAACAATGCAGAAGGGAGCACCGCGCCGAGCGGGAGAGACGGACCCGACGCTGCGCGGCTTAAGCCCGACTGTAAGGCTCAGAAGGGGGGCAGAGGAGCCCCCGCGCCGATCCCAAGCGCTCTTCGCCCGGCAAGAAAGAGCGCTCTTTCCGCGCCACTCCCCTCGGCTTCCCTCAAATCCCGTGATAGCGTCGATACCATTCCACGAAACGCGGGATCCCTTCCTCGATGCGCGTCTTGGGAGCGAAACCGAAGTCACGCTGGA
>JBHIEQ010000499.1:0-1638 GCA_046760725.1 Gemmatimonadales bacterium | reverse complement strand
CTTGCAGGTCCCGAGCGCCCAGTCGGGTCTGTGCGGTTGCCCAGCGAAACAGGTACTCCACCCAGGGCCCGCGTGGCGAACCGGTCCAGCGCAGGGAGGCGGTGCCGGAAAGCGGCGGGATCTTGGACATCGGCTCGGTGACGCCGCCCGCGACATCCTGTTCTCCGTGCGTGTACTGCACGTTGGCGCGGACGTCGATGGAGCCGAGTTTCCTCATGGCCTCGGCCTCGACGCCTCGTACACGGGCAGTGCCGACGTTCAGACCCTGAAACACACGTTCGCCGGTGATCGACGGGTACAGGGTGTCGCCCGCGAACGTGCCGGGTGCGCGGTCGATGAAGTCGCGGATGCGGGTGTAGTAGAACGTCACGTACACTGCGCCGTTCGCGTCGAAGTGTCTGAGCGACAGGTCCACGCTCGCCGATCGCTCAGGGCGGGCGTCGGGGTTGGGTAGGGAGACCCCGCCGGGCACCGGGCCCACGCGGGTGAGGTCGTAGAGGTTGGGGGCCCTGAACCCCTCTGCGAGCCTCACTGCGATGCGCCACTCGGCGGCGGGTACCGCGACCAGACCCAACTGGCCCGTGAGATCCGAGCTCACGTTTTCGACCAAGCCGCCGAAAGCGCTGCCCACGTCGGCCTCGTTGCGGAATCGGCTGAAGCGACCTCCCGCGGTCACGATCAGGCGCGAGTCGATCTCGGTCTCCGCAGCCAGGAACACGCCCATGCGGTCCGCGTTGGCGCCGTCGGGGAAGTTGCCCGTGGGGGCCGGTCCCGCGGCGGTCTGTCGGACGAGGTCTGTGCGCGCGCCGGTCGTAAGGTCTTCCTGGTAGCCGCTGCTCGAGACCTGGTCGTGGTAGAACTCGCCGCCCCAGGTGAGGGAGAACGGCCTGCCGAACAGAGTCGGCATGCTGAAGCCGACGATGCTCGCGCCGGGTGTATAGACGCGGTCGTCCCAGTGCTCGCGGGTGTCCGCCCGCTGCCCCTTGTTGAGCCGCACGCGGTTGCGCGCCTCGCGCTGTGTCGAGAGGCTGGCAGTCACCTCCAGACGAGAGAGCGCTTCTTGATCGGACGTGTGCACGTATCGTGCGTAGGCCAGCTGGCGCGTTTGCGGATCGAATGTGTGCTCGTAGTCGCGCCCGGGCTCCGGCGCTCGGAAGGTCACGTAGCGGTCGTAGCGCGGCACGTCACGCATCTCGAACTGCTGGGCTGCGAGCGTGAAGGAGTGAGTCGGGGAGCGTTCGTACGTGAGCGCGGCGTCGCCGCCGAAGGCGTCGAAGCCCGTGGGGTCCTGGGGTCCCAACCCCCCGCCCGCTCGGAGGTCACCCACTGATTGCGCGGTGCCGCCGAGTGAGAGCCTCCAGCTCCCGCTAGCGAGAGCGGCGGAGAGGCGCGCCCGCCCGCCCATGTCAGCCGAGGATGCGGCACCCGAGAACCTGATGCCCTCGGCCGCGATCTCGGGATGCGGCCGGGTGATCAGGTTGACGACCCCACCCTGAGCATCCGAGCCGTACATGACGGACGCCGGTCCCCGGATCACCTCGATTCGCTCGATCGTCTCGGGGTCGATCGTGGCCATGTACTGGCCGGGGCCGTCGCGATAAGTGCCATTGTTGAGCGGGATTCCGTCCACGAGGAGCA
>JBHIEQ010000498.1:0-1638 GCA_046760725.1 Gemmatimonadales bacterium | reverse complement strand
TGGGCCAACGACAACCAACCCGTGTTCTACACGAAGCAGCATCCTGAAACGCTGCGTCGGTACCAGGTGTACCGGCACCGACTGGGTACCGATCCCGCCGAGGATGCGCTGGTCTATGAGGAGCCGGACGAAACCTTCAGCTCAGCGGTGTTCAAGACGAAGTCGAAGCGATTCTTGATGATCGCCTCCTTTCAGACGTTGAGTTCGGAGTACCGCTACATCGACGCCGCTCGGCCGGAGGACGAGTGGACGGTGATCCTCCCGCGCGAACGGGATCACGAGTACTCGGTTGATCACTACGGCGACCACTTCTACATACGCACTAACGCGGGTGCGAAGAACTTCCGTCTGGTGCGCGCACCGGTGGACCGACCGGGGAGGGAGAGCTGGGAGGATGTGATTCCGCACCGAGAAGATGTGTTGCTCGAGGGTATCGAGATCTTCCGCGATCACCTGGTGGTCATGGAGCGGAAGAATGGGCTGATGCAGCTTCGCGTACGGCGATGGGACGGCACAGGTGAGCACTACCTCCAGTTCGACGAGCCGGCCTACGTCGCCTACGTCAGCGGCAATCCCGAGTTCGACACTGACCTGCTCCGCTACGTGTACTCGTCCATGACCACTCCCTGGTCCACGTATGACTACAACATGGACACGCGGGGGCAGACGCTCCTCAAGCGCGATGAGGTGCTGGGGGAGTTCGATCCGGCGAACTACATCACCGAGCGACTGCGGGTGCGCACCCACGACGGCGTGAACGTGCCTATCTCGCTCGTATACCGCCGTGACAAGCGTCGAGAAGGACCCAACCCGCTGTTGCTCTACGGCTACGGGTCATACGGCGCGAGCATGGACGCGACTTTCAGCGCTACCCGTCTCAGCCTCCTGGACCGCGGTTTCATCTACGCGATCGCCCACGTGCGCGGCGGTGAAGAACTCGGCAGATGGTGGTACGAGCAGGGCAAGCTCTTCCACAAGAAGAACACCTTCACGGATTTCATCGCGGTGGCGGAGAACTTGATCCGGGAGGGCTACACCAGCCCCAACATGCTGTACGCGCAGGGAGGAAGCGCCGGCGGGCTGCTGGTGGGCGCGGTGGCGAACATGCGGCCCGATCTGTTCGACGGGATCGTGGCCCGGGTACCATGGGTGGATGTGGTCACGACCATGTTGGATCCGTCGATCCCGCTCACGACCAGCGAGTACGACGAGTGGGGCGATCCCAACGAGCCGGACTACTACCACTACATGCTGTCGTACTCGCCTTACGACAACGTCAACGCGCAGGACTACCCCAACCTCCTCGTGACGACCGGGTTGCACGACTCACAAGTGCAGTACTGGGAGCCGGCGAAATGGGTGGCCAAGCTCCGCGCGCTGAAGACCGACGACAACCGCCTCCTCCTCAAGACGAACATGGAAGCGGGGCACGGTGGCGCTTCCGGACGATATCGACGTTATCGTGAGACGGCATTCGTCTACGCCTTCCTGCTCGATCTCGCAGGATTGGCCGAGGAGCCGCCCGTGCCTTAGTGATTCAGTCTCTTCCTCGGTTACGACCATGGACAGGTTCCCATGCCCTTCAAACCACGAACGAAATCCCGGCGCCCACGCAGCGGAACGGACCTCGCTTCAACT
>JBHIEQ010000497.1:0-1648 GCA_046760725.1 Gemmatimonadales bacterium | reverse complement strand
GAACGAGACTGCCACGCCCGATTCGCGCTCCAGATCGGTGCCGCCGTTGCACGCTGCGAGCAGTGCCGCGATGAGACTCGCTGACACGCCGAGTGCGTGGGGTCTTGCCATGTCTTGTCTCCTATTGCAGTCTCACGCCGGTCGGTGGTTATGACCGTCGCGTTGAATCACAAATTATGCCGCGCCGGATCGGCGCGCCACGCGGCTCCGGTCGGTGGCCACGCGGCGCGCCTCGCGCGGCGTCAGCGCTCGGCGCCGGCCTGATCCTCGGCCGCGAATGCCTCGAAGGACTGTTTGATGTTCTCCTTCACGAGGCTCTCGTTTGGCCCGCCTTTGTTGGCCGAGGCGGGATCTACGAGGGTGCCGGTCGCGTCACGGAACCAGCCATCCAGTCCGACTCGGACCGTGACGTTGGTTGTGACCGTGGTGCTGTCGATCACGAGCGGAGGGTTCAGTTCGAACTCTTGCTCGACGTCCAGGTCGGTCTCATAGGTGAACGCCTGACCGTTGAAGGTACCCTGCACTCGTATGCTGATATCGACGAAGTCGGGGTGCGCCTGTCTGAAGGCGGCGTCTTCGGGGTCCCCGCTGCTGACCTTGTGGATCTCGAACTCCAGCTCATCGTAGGTTCCGGGCGGAATCGCGATCGCCAGTTCCTGTTCGGTAGCACCGTTGAGCGGTAAGTCCACGAGGATCGGACCGATCTCGAATTCCTCACAGCCCTCGGGTTCCGGGTCCACGTCACAGTCCACGACTTCCACTCGCTCGAGCTCGATCTCACGCAGTACGAGCTCCACCTTGGAGATGACGAGCGTGTTGGTGCTGTCGGACAGCGTGTCCGCGGCCACGATGCTGAATTGCGGCCCGGCGCTGGCCGTGACTGGCGGCGGTGTCCTCGTCGAGAACGACAGCGACGCCGTCGGTTCGGTGCCAGGTCCGCTCGAGTCGCTGCATGCGGCGATCAGCGCCGCACCGATCAACAGGCTCACTCCTCTCACAGACATTGTTCTCTCCCTCCACTGGAGTTGGCGGTTGTGCAACGCTCGTGCGTTGCTGCGGTGGGTCAACGCAGGGAGCGTGCCAAGCCGCCGGCTGCTCGGCGATAGTGGAACGCGTTAGAAGAGTTGCAGTTGGGCGTTGGTGACCTGCATCACGGGGGGAGCGACTGCATCGAAACGGTGCGGGTTGAAGCGATTCGCTGCGGACCCGCTTGGGGGTCGGCGAGCGCGCCGACCCCCCAATTGATGCGGGGCTGTGCTGCTGAACCTCACCTACAGTGCTTCCCCGCCACCCGGGGGCGGCGGGTCCTGCAAGAGCACCACGTCCTAGCTGACGTGCCTGTTGACCAGCTTCGTCATCTCGAACATGCTCACCTTGGACTTGCCGTTGAAGACCTTACGCAGATTCGCGTCTGCGTTGATCATTCTCCGGTTCTTCTTGTCCTGGAGGCCTCTGCGCTTGATGTAGTTCCACAGCTTCTTGGTGAGCTGGGTTCGCGGCAGGGGTGAGCTTCCTACGACTGCGGCGAGGTGAGCGTCCGGGCGCACCGGCTTCATGAACTGCGGATTCGGCTTCCGCTTGGACTTTTTCTTCTTCCTCTTCGCCCTGCGAGCCGGCTTCCGCCGTGCAGCCTTCTTCTTCTTGGCTG
>JBHIEQ010000496.1:0-1653 GCA_046760725.1 Gemmatimonadales bacterium | reverse complement strand
CCCTCTGCCCCGCGCACGTGAACGAGGTGGCCGGTGGGGCGTGTTTCAACGACGCTCGCGTGGAAATAGAGGCGGTTTAGGGCGACAAGAGAGGCGATAAGAGGGCGGTGCCCTACATTGCCTCTCGACGCCCGCTAGCTCAGTCCCTGGGATTCAGAATCCGGTCGATCCTCACCAGCGCGTCCTCCAGGTGCAGGCGCGTGGTGCGGTCCCGCGTGCGGCCGAGCGCGGTGCGTATCTCGCGTTCCAGGGTGCGCAGCTCGCCGCGCACGAAGGCCCGGATGTCGGACTGGGGCACGTTTACGGGAGTTGCGAAGGCGCTGAAGGTCGCGGGTACGGCGTCCGGCTCGTCCGTCATGAGCCACTCCATCCGCTCCAGGTATCCGCGCTGCAGGTTGCGCCTATAGACCGAGATCGGCCGTGCTCTTCTGAGTTCGCTCCACACGGAGCGTCTGACGTCGTTCAGCATCTCGCCCAGACCGTAGGCCCCGTCACCGAGGCGCGCTTCGGCCTCGATCAGCCGCTGCATGCGGCGGGGGTCCAGCACCATGTTGAGCACTCTCACCTGGATACCGCGCATGCGTTCGACCGTGCCGACGTTCTCGATGCGCCGCAGGATCTCCTCGTTGATCATCCAGGTGGGCGGCTCGAACGCTTGCTCCGTGAAGAAACGCATCGCGCGTTGCTGCGTCTCCCGGTCAACGAAGTCATAGACCGCGCCGTCCTGGCCGTAAGTCTTGGCGGTGCGGACCACGCCCCCGATGTTGGCCGCCACGTGTCCCATGTAGCGGTTCCATTGGGCGATCACCTGATCGTACAGCTCCCGGAGCTCGGAGTAGTCCTCCAGCTCGCGCCGCGACCACTCGATCAGGTTAGGTACGATGCGCTTGAGGTTTTCGATGCCCAGCTCGCTCGCGCGCATCGCGTCGTCGCCGATCGCCTCCGTCAGGGACGTCGGGTCGATGCTGCTCGGATTCCCGAAGTGGTAGATCGGGTTGTCGTATCGCTCGCGGATCCATTGATCGAGCGTGGCGCGCTCGTCGTCGGGGGATCGTGCGTCGATGATCGGCCGGTAACCCCACATGACGGCGTACTTATCGTACGGCCCGATCCCCGGCATGAAGCAGACGCCCTCGTCCTCCGGCTGCGCCACGTAGTTGAACCGGGCGTAATCCATGATCGAGGGAGCGGTTCCCATCGTACACGTGAAGCTGGCTGAGCGCAGCGAGTCCACGGGATAAGCGGCGCTGGCCTTCATGTTGTGGGGTAGCCCGATGGTGTGACCCACCTCGTGCGCTGCGACGAACCGGATCAATCTCCCCATTACCTCATCGTCAAACACGACGGCGCGGGCTTGTGGGTTTGCTGCCGCCGTCTGCACCAGGTACCAGTTGCGCAGGAGGTTCATCACGTTGTGATACCAGCCGATGTCACTCTCCAGGATTTCCCCGGTCCTGGGGTCGTGCACGTGGGGACCGAACGCGTTCTGGACGGTCGAGGGGAACCAGCGGATCACTGAGTAGCGCACGTCCTCGGGGCTGAATTCCGGGTCCTCTTCCGGCGTAGGCGGATCTCTTGCGATGATGGCGTTCCTGAAACCGGCCTCCGCGAACGCCGCGTTCCAGTCCTCGACACCCTGCTTCAAGTAGGGGC
>JBHIEQ010000495.1:0-1654 GCA_046760725.1 Gemmatimonadales bacterium | reverse complement strand
TCAGGCACGACGTGTGCTCCTGCAAAATCCCGGTGTTGCACGGCAACAGCCGCACGGTCCCGGACAAATCAATCTATGCCGCGCTCAGGAGGTAGCCGAAGCATCGAACGCCGCGCAGGGCCGCCGCTACGATTCGTCCCCCAGCTCCTCGGCAAACCGCTGTCGCAGAATTTCGATGAAGCCGTCGAGGTCTCCCAGCGACTCCCGCAGGATCCGGAGCACCCGTGCCTCGTCGACCTCGGCGTAGAGGTGGACCAGCACGTTGCGGAATCGCGCCATCGCCATCAGCCGCTCGGCCAGCTCCGTATCAATGACGCGCTCGTCGCGCAGCACCCGGAAGATGTCGGCGTAATTCGCCGGTGGCTCATACCCTTCCGAGCTGACCACATGGCTCCCCAGGTCGAGCACCGTCTCAATGGTGAGCAGGAGATAGTGGTGCACGCCGCCCAGGACCGCGAAGTCGTCGAGGAGCTCCGCGTCCGAGCGCCGTGCGAGATCGCCGAGATAGCCGCGGTACCGCCGATAGAGCGCGAGGAGATGCCGAGCCCGCTGAGGGTCAACCACCGGCGCTGAGCGCGGTTCTGGCGTCCCGCTCGAGCAAAGGCAGGAAATCGAAATACAGTCGTCGGGTATCGGTCTCGAACCGGAGGCGCCGGACCGGATCCCGTTCGAACACAAGCACTCCCTGCGTCACCACACGGCCCCTGACCGGAAGCGGCAGCGTCTCAGCCACGTGGGCGTCCACCTCTACCGTGGTGCGCAACTCGGCCGCGATACGCGCTGCGATCCGCTCGGCAAACAACGGATCCTCCCCGGCGACATCGTCCGCGAGTACCAACGCGAGATCCAGATCGCTCAGCGAGACCGATCTTCCCGAGACACGCGAACCGTAGGCATACACCGCCGCCACCTGGGGCATGGACGCCAATACCGCAGTGAGCGCTGAGCGCAACCGGGTCGATGCAATCTCCGTCATCGCGGTTCAAAGATCGAGGGTCTCGAGCCCGCGAACAAGTCTCGGTCGCGGAGGTGCGGCCGATAAACACCTGGGGCGGAGGCCGCCGCGCTGCCTGCCCGCAGGCGTAGGGCCCGGCGGCGGCTGTTGCACGCTGGGGCTGGTGGCGGGGGTCTTAGAGGTGACGGGGGACTTTACGCAGGTGTTCAGCCAGGGTCAGAGTTTCGCTCCGCGGGGGACGCACAAGGTGGTGCTCGACGGCAGTGGCGCTCAGAGCGTGACGTTTGAGTCCCCGGGGATTGACAACCTCGCACTTCCGGGATGTGGAGATCATGAATCCAGCCGGCGTGACTGTGACTACGAACGCTTTCGCGCGTGGCAACTTCGACCTCATCGGCCAACTCACGGTCTCTACCGGCATCACGCTCGACATCGCCGGCACGCTCTTCCTCCGCAGCACCGCCGTCCTCAACAACAGCGGCACGATCACCTACGGCAGCTGCTTGCGGGAGACGGGCGCGCCGCCGTGCCCGTAGGACTCGAGCCAAGCCGGGCCACCGCAAGCAGGACACGCACCTCATGAGCCCGCGTTTCACCGCTCGATAGGTTTCCGCTCCGACTGCTCCTTGAGCGCGGCGAGCAGCACCGGCGCTGGGATCGCGGGGATCGTCTGGTCCGGCTCGAAGACGCTTGCCGTGA
>JBHIEQ010000494.1:0-1665 GCA_046760725.1 Gemmatimonadales bacterium | reverse complement strand
CGCCCACGGAGAAGCCCTGTACGCCCGCCACATCGAAATCCAGCAGGACGTCGATATTCACCTGTTCCACCGCGGCCGGGTCTATCTTGCAGACCTCGGCCGACCCGATCTTCACGGCAAAGTTCTCGGGACCCGGCTGGGCGCAGAGCCAGCCCGCAAGCCCGAGGATCGCCAGTCCGACGAAGAACAACGAGGAATGTTTCATGTCTTCCCTCTCCTTTACCGAACCCGCACGGCCGGGCGAGCGGACGCCCGCCCGGCGACGACCCAAAGCGCTCACCCTCACTGGCAGGCCTCCTCGGCCCCCGCGAGGCAGTCCAGTCTATCCTCCGTGGGATCGGAACCCACCTCCGTCGGACCCGGGTCCGGCGGCGGCGGCCCGAAATGGAACAGATACTCCAGCGCCGTCACCGAGTCCGCCAGGTCCAGCCGCCCGTCGTCGTTCGCGTCGCAGGCGTCCAGACACGGCGGATCGAACTCCCCCACAAAGAGCGCGTTGATCATCGCCGCCGGATCCGCGATGTCCACCCACTTGTCCCAGTTGCAGTCCGCGCGGATGAACCCCGCCACCGCCGTCAACGACACGCAACCGTCCACCAAGATCGGCGGCACCGACGTGTTGTCGATGGAGGCGCGGTTCCAGATCGGCACGGTCCCCGCGCCGTTGATCCCATCGCAGAACGATACCGGGAACTCCGCCTCGCACGGCGCGTCCTCGGCAATCGCGAAATCGATCCGCCCGATCTCGAGCGGTACGAGATCCAGCGTCACCGGATAGCGCTGGTCCGCGAAGGGCGGCACCGCGTCCAGCAGGATACCGACCACGAGTTCGCAGCCGTCGCCGTCATCCGCGCCGTTGTCCACGTGCCAGTTCACGAACTCCGCCCCGAGGGTCTCGGAGATCGTCCCCTCGATCGAGAAGGAGTCCTCTACCGCCGAGGCCAGCTCGCAGGGCCAACACACCCCCAGCGAGAGACCCTGAAGCATCCCCGTCAGTTCCCCCACCGGAAGCGACGTGTAGTAGAAACCCACCGTCGCCGTGCCGCCCACCTTCGCCTCCGCGCAGGGGATCCCCTCCACGCCCTTGCCGGCTCCACCGGCCGCACCCGCGTAGAAGGTCACCCTCCCCAACACGGGCTTGCACGTGAACGAGACCGCCCCGTCCTCCGTCAGGGGCTTGCGGCTCAGACCCGCCACCACGAGCACGTTCTCAAGGGGCGGACTGCCGAACCGGTTGTCCACGAAGGAGACCGCCGTCTCCCCCAGCAGCTCGGGCTCGTTGCCCGGACAGTCCACGCACTCCGCCGACCGGTACCGGTACGCCGCGATCGCCTGGCCGTCCCCCGCGGGGATCGTCTGCCCGGCGTAGGGCGGATCGAAATCCAGCACCACCCCCAGCGTCCCTCCGTCGGGATAGATCCGCGGCACCACGAACTCCGCCCCCGCGGCCTCCGTGGCCGTCCCCGCCAGGCTGATCTCCTCCAGCGTCGCCACCGCCGGATCGTGCGCCAAGGACAGCACGAAGCCCTGCACAGGATTCGGGTTCCGCATCAGGACCCGCGCCGCCGCAAGCTCATCGCATACGACCTCCTCCTCCCCCACCACCCACAAGGTGTCGCATGCACCGACCTGCGTGAAGACGCCGTCCGTCAGACCCAAATCTTC
>JBHIEQ010000493.1:0-1666 GCA_046760725.1 Gemmatimonadales bacterium | reverse complement strand
TGATCGTCTTACGTCCGATCTTCTCACGATTGGGCATGCCGAACAGGTTGATGACGTTCTTGCTGTCACGATTGTACACGACGGCGATCTTCATAAACGGGACCTCATGAGGCTCGTTCTATCTTAGTGACAGTCTAGGGTTGTTCCAATCCGCGCCCTCGCGCGGCCGAACACCACGATTCATACTCTAAGGAGATCCCGGACCCGTGGGCTACGCCCTTGAACTACAGCCGCTGGAGGTCATGACCCGATGATCAGGCTTGCGCTCCCCCGGATAAGGGTGAACTGGCTGCCCGCGACTCTCGCCGCCCTTATTCTCGCTCCGGCCGCCGCTGCCCAGATCACCTATCCGGAATCCAAGACCCAACCCGTGAGCGACACGCTCCACGGGACGGAGATCGTAGATCCCTACCGCTGGCTGGAAGACCAGAACGCACCGGACACCCGGACCTGGATCGATGCACAGAACGCATTCCGCGAACGAATGATGGCTGAGCTTCCCGGGCGCGAGTCGATCGCCGCGCGCCTGGAGCAGCTCCTCATGGTGGACGTCCAGGGAACACCGGCCGTGAGGGGAAACCGCTACTTCTTCAGCGGTCGGCGATCCGACCAGGACCTGTTCGTGATCTACATGCGCGAGGGCCTAGACGGCCAGGACGTACCTCTCATCGACCCCCACATCATGGCGGCGGATGTCCCCCTCTCGGTCGGTCTCAGACAGATATCCGAAGACGGCTCGCTCCTCGCCTACCACATCAGACGGGGCGGCGCCGACGAGGTGATGGTGCGGTTCTACGACGTGGACCGGCGCAGAGTCCTGCGCGACTACCTTCCCACGGCCCGCTACTTCGGCGTGGAACTGACACCCGATAACCGCGGGATCTATTACACCCGCTACGATAGCACCGGTTCCAGGCTCTACTACCGCGAGCTGGGCAGCCCCCCTGAGCGCGAACGCCTCGTGTACGGCGAGCACCTGGGACCCGAGAAGATCATGTTCGGTGAGCTGTCGGACGACGGGCGCTGGCTTTTGGTCACCGTATCCGAGGGGACCTCGGGCGGGAACGACCTCTATCTGATGCCGGCGCAAGCCGGACGCGGTCATTTAGCGCCGGTCGAGATGGTTGCGGGAACCGGCAGTGACTACAACGCAACCTTCGCGGGCGACCAGATCGTGATCCACACCAACGAGGGCGCCCCCAACTGGCGCATCATGGCGGCATCTCCGGAGCGACCGGAGCGCGAGCACTGGCGCGAAGTAGTTCCCGAGGGTCGGGATGTGATGCGCGGGTTCTCGCTGGCGGGAGGATACCTCTGGGTGAATTACCTGGAGAACGTAGTGGGCCGGATCAGCGGCTACGATCTGGAAGGCCGGCACTTCCGTAACATCGAACTCCCCGCGCTTGGCAGCATCAGCGGAATCTCGGGTGACTTCGAGCGCGACGAAGCGTTCTTCTCGTTCAGCTCGTTCCATATTCCGTCCACCACCTATCGGTACTCCGTCTCACGCGACGAGCGCGATATCTGGTGGCGCCAGGAAGTGGACTTCGACTCCGACGCGTTCGAGGTGAGCCAGGTGTGGTACCGGTCCAAAGACGGAACCCGCGTGCCGATGTTCCTCGCGCACAAGAAGGGACTGGAGCGAGACGGCTCGAACCCGACCTAC
>JBHIEQ010000492.1:0-1692 GCA_046760725.1 Gemmatimonadales bacterium | reverse complement strand
CCGCGCATCTTCCATCTCCTCGGATCCTACCTTCCCGGAAACAGCTCGGTGTGCTCGTTTACCTCGCTCTCGAGGCACGCCGCCGCCCGGTCTCACGCGACTCTCTGATTGATCTACTGTGGCCGGAGGTGGATCGCGATCGTGGTGCTCACTCACTGTCGCAGGCGCTCTCAAGCATTCGGGGCAGGCTCGGATCCAACGTAGTGACCCGGGGCGGCGACGGTGTGAGGCTCGCCCGTGATCTGACGACCGATCTCGATCTAGTGTGTGCAGGTGCTGCTACCGTGCCGCACGGCAGTACGCCGCTCGAGGGAGCGGACGCGTGGGCCGGAGCCGAGTTCGCGCACTGGGTTGATGCAGCTCGCGCTCGCTGTCTTGAGCGGGCGCGCACGTCGTTGCTCGATCACCTAAAGTCGGCGCGCGCGGCAGGTAGTTTGACGCAGGTGCGGGATTGCGCTGTCGCGTTGTACGAGGTGGATCCGCTGTCGGACGCCGCCGTGCAGGCGATCACTGAGCGGTGTTTGGTGGAGGGTGACAGGACGGCGGCGATCCGGTTGTTGCGCTCCCATCTAGTGCGAACCCAAGAAGAGCTTGGGTGCGATCCCCATCCCGAGTTGGCGCGGTTGCTCGCGAGGCTCGAGTCGGGCGACCGATCGGTGGTAGGGCCGGAATCGTTCTTCGCGGCAGCGGCACGCCTTCGTCCTGAGCCTTTCGTAGGTCGAGAGGAGGATCTGGAGCGTCTCGAGGGTGTTTGGAGCGAGGCCCGCGCCGGCGTCCTCAGGACCTATCTCGTGACGGGCCCTGCGGGTATCGGCAAGACCTCTCTGGTGCGTCGCTTTGCGCGTTCGGTTGCGGCGCGCACGTGGCCGTCGCTCGTTGTCGCGTGTCAGGAGATGGGTCAGAACATCCCGTTCGCGGCTGTGTCCGATCTCATTTTTTCGCTCAGCCGCGAGCCCGCTGCTGCGGGCACGGATCCGGCATGGTTGGCCGAGGCTAGTCGTGTGACACCCGGGCTACGGTCAGTGTATCCGGGGATACCCGAGCCTCCGCCAGCTCCCGCGGAGTCGGTGCGATTACGTGTGGCGGAGTCGATCATGCAGATGATGGACGCGGTGGGTGAGGGCGCTCCCGTGCTGCTGGTGCTCGATGATGTCCAGCACCTCGATCCGGCCAGTCGCGATGTGTTGCACGTTTTGCTGCGGCGGCTTGACGAGATGCCCCTCATGCTGGTCGGCACGTGTCGTCTCTCGGCGCATCAGCGCCTCACCGTGCAGAGCGAGAGTCCGGGCGGCCTCACCTGGCACGAGAAGGCGCATCTGGCGCCGCTCAGCAAGGCGGAGACGCTGGAGCTGGCGCAGGAGCTCGCACGCGGGACCGGGGAGGCGAGCGATGCGGCTTCGGCTGCTGCGTTGGCTGCGGAACTCGCACAGGGGAATCCCTATCTCGCGGAGATGTTGGTGTCCGACTGGCGCCAGAACCCGGACGACTCGCTGATAATGGCTCAGCGGCGTGGTGACGGAGCCTCTGCCGGGTGGCACCCACCGGAGACCATGCGGCGGGCGTTCGCCCGGCAGTATCAGGGCTTGTCAGGGGATGCGCAGCACATGGTACATCTCTTGTCGGTGGCGGGGCGCGCGATCGCTGGCGGCGAGGCGGCCACGCTGCTCGGTCTCGAGGAGTCCGAGATCGACG
>JBHIEQ010000491.1:0-1694 GCA_046760725.1 Gemmatimonadales bacterium | reverse complement strand
GAGCGAACGGCGTTGAGGGCGACGGGTTACGGGTCGGCGGTATCCTGACGACGCCGAAGTAACGAGCCTCGGGGTCGACCCCATTCCCGGACGCGGAGGCCGCGCTGCGGTCGAGGGGGGCGGCCACGGCTGTGGTCTGACGAGCGGGTGTGGACACGGACAGGACGAGGCTGAGTCTGTTCTACTTGGCGAGCTACCTGCTAATCGGCGGCGTCGGTTTCCTCGGGTTTCGGCGCGATATGTTGAGGCTGCTTCTTGCGACGGGGCTGTACAGCGACTTGATGGTACGCCTCGTCGGTCTCTTGTTGCTCGGGTTGGACGTATTCGTTGTGCAGATCATTCGAGTCCGGGCGGCGCAATTGTATCCGACCACGCTGATCGTGCGAGCGGTCATTCTTTCCGGATTGCTCTTGCTCTACATCGTCTATGGCGACCGGCTGATGCTCGTGCTGTTCGCGATCGTGGCGATCGGCTTTGCGATGACGATGACGTGCCTCGTGTTGGACCGCCGGGGGGCGGGCCGGTTCGAGCTGGGCGATTTCGGCTGAGACAGGGCGCTCGGTGGACATGGCGGAACGACGTAACGCGGTGAGGATCGTGGCGGCGCCAGCCGGGGTCTCTCCCGATGTCGGGATCGACGCCGTCGTCGTCGAGGACGACACGCATCTCGTGCTCGGCGCCGATCGTGTGGCGCGCGAGAGCCCGGAGCCGCTGGAAGATCTGCTCGCCGCGGCGGCGGCGGAAGAAGCGGCAGAGCCGGGTACGGCGGTCGTGGAGGATGCGACGCCGCTCAGGATCCACGCCATCGTGCACGACCTGAGCGCGGAGCCCACGTGGCGCGAAGAATGGGTGTCGCGCGCGCTCGAGGCGGCGCTGCACGAGACGGAGGCGCGGGGTCTGCGCTCGATCGCGCTCCCGGCGCTGGGCACACTGCACGGAACGCTGACGGGGCGGCGCTTCCTCGAGCTGCTGGCCGAGGTATTGGCCCGGACGTCCGTGGCACACGTGGAGACGATCTGGCTGGTCGTGCCTCTAGGGATGGGGCAGGTCGCGCTGAGCGCACTGGGCGGATTACGCGGGTTCGCGCTCGAGGTGCGAAGCTAACCGGGGCCGGTCGTCCCTGACGCGGCTCAGTCTCGTCCGGCGGCGAGCTCGCGGCGCAGACGTTCCCGCAAGCGCCGCTCGACCTCCGGGCTGACTGGATCCGCCTGCGCCAGTGCCTCATGGAAGCTCTTGACCACGGCCGCAAACTCGCCGCCGAACCGTTCACACCAGTCGCAGCGGCGCAGGTGCTCGTGGATCTGGGCAACGCGCTCGTCCGACAATAGTCCGTCGGTGTAGTCGGAGAGCTCCGCCAGTACTTCACGGCAGCGTATGCCTGCCACCATTCGATCAAGCGTCGGCATGAAGTTCCTCCTTCAGCGCGGCGGTCAGGCGCAGCCGCGCTCGATGCAGCCGGCTCTTCGTGGCGGGCAGGGTCAAACCGGTCATCTGCGCGACTTCGTCCCCAGAGAACTCCTCGAGGTCGCGCAGGACCAGCACCTCCCGATCTTCGTCGGAAAGACGGTCGAGGGCGCGCTGGATCAACGCGCGGTCGGCGAGCCGCTCGAGCGAAGGTTGCGAAGACTCCGCGGAGCCCCAGCCAGCGCGCTGTCCAAGAGCGTCGAGTGACTCGAACCGGGCGGGCTCCCCCG
>JBHIEQ010000490.1:0-1695 GCA_046760725.1 Gemmatimonadales bacterium | reverse complement strand
AAGTTCCTTCTGCCTGCGACCCCAACAGTCCAGTAGTTCTTGAACTGCCCCTCCAGGCCCATGTCGGCGGACTGTGAGTGGGCGGTCCAACCGAAATTCCAGTCGCGCGTCCAGGTTGCTGCGATGACGAACGAGCGGAAGACGGGGCCGGGGTTGAGCCACCGTCGCACCACCTTGCTTCCCACGAACACGCGGTCCGCCAACCCCTCGAATCCGGCGTCGTTGACCTCGAACCCCGGGGAGTATGCGAATGCGTAGCCGGCGAACAGCCAGTTGCCAGACACCTTCTTCGCTTGGGCCGACGCGGCGAACCCGCTCAGAGCGGTGGCCGTGGTATCGACTGACACGTAGTGCTGGTCGGGACGCTGGAAGTAACGGGCCGAGGAGCGCTGGGCGGCGGTGATCGCCGCGGGGTTGCCTGAGATGTGCGAGCCGCTGATGGTACCACCCAACACCCAGCGGTTGCGTGCCATCCGGTGGAAGAAATCTATGCCCGCCGCATCGGCCGATGAGCGGAGGACATCGAAGACGGAGTCGGAGAGGTCGCGGTGGACGGCGGTGGCCAGGATACCGATCCCGGTGGCGCCTTCACGGAAGTCCCTCTTGAGACCAACCACGGCGTAGTTGGCAAGAGGTTCGACGGGCTCCATCTCACGCGAGCCGTCGCGGTGCTGTAGCCGGGCGTACTCGCGCGCCGTGACAGCATCGAGCGCACCCACCGACCAGCCCGCCATCTTACCCGACAGCTTCGCTGCGCCGAGGATTCGCGTAATCCTGGGGTTGTCGCTGTAGCCGTGGGGGTCCTCCGCCACGCGCGAAGGGACCTGACCGATCCGCCGCGAATGGAACAGCTGCGGCGCACCGAACGTGACTCCCGCGCTCCCGGACCCGAATCGGAAGAGGTTCGCCCCCTCGATGAAGAATGGCCGGCGCTCTTCCAGAAAAGTCTCGAATTCAGTGAGGTTGACCACCGCTGGGTCCGCCTCAACCTGACCGAAGTCTGGGTTGACGGTAGCGTCGAGTGTCAGGTCGCTGGTCAGGCCGTGCTTGAGGTCTAGGCCTAAGGCCAGGTCTTGCACGTTCCCGTCATTGAAGGGGTTTGCCCGATCCGCCCCTTCGATGTGGTCGCTCCTGGCGACCGCGTAGGGTAGGAGTTCGAGGTGCCGGGGCGGGGTCAGGTCGCGCAATCCCACGAGATGACCGAAATGAGAGGCGACTCCTTGCTCAGTGTTGGGCACCCAGCTCCATCGGATCAACTCGCTCTTTCGGAACACGTAGCGACTGAAGTTGATGCCCCATGTCTGCTCGCGTGTCTTGCGGAACCGCAGCTGTGAGAAGGGAATGCGTATCTCAGCCACCCAGCCGAGCGAATCGACTCGGGTCACCGCCGCCCAAACGGGATCCCACGACTCGTCTTCCTGATCAGAGTCGTTGGTCGTGATCACATCGCTGCGCACGCCGGCAGGGTTGACGCCGAACCAAAACGCCGTGCGGTGGTCGTGATAGGAGTCGATCGCGACCGTGAACATGTCGCTCGATGTCTCACTGTCACGCCGTCCGAGCCGGCCGACAACAGCATTCGGGTCGCTGTCGTATAGGCGGGCGCCGATGTAGAGGGCGTCGTCGTCGTACAGAAGCCGGACTTCTGTGCGCTCGCTGGGCTCCGCGCCGTCCAGCGGAACAACCTGCCTGAAC
>JBHIEQ010000489.1:0-1712 GCA_046760725.1 Gemmatimonadales bacterium | reverse complement strand
AAGTACTCGCCGCCGCCCTCGACCCGCCGATTCGTGGCGATCTCGGCTAGGGCGAGAGCCGTCGGGATGGTGACCAGATGTCCGAGCAGGATTATGAGCAGGGCGCCCGCCAATCCGACGTGCCCCACGGCGTACCCGAACCGCAGGAACAGAATCGCCCCGAGGATCGTGCTGATGCTCGCGAGAAAGACTGGCGCCGTTCCGAACCCGTGGCCGGTGGGCGAATCAGTAGCCATCCGGCTTGATACTCCCTTCTTATCGACGAACGTTCCTTTCCGGGACGGACCAGTGTGACGCAACACTTCGCAGCGCCTTCGCAAACCGCTCCTTCAGTTCGGCCAGCCGCTCTGGATCCACAGTGAGCCGCTCCCTGTCGAACCACGGTTCGGCGAGATACAAGGAACGATTCATCTCGACCTGGATCCATGGCACTTGGCCTGCGCCGTGCCGGCGTGTGATGTAGCCACCCTTGAAGGGGTCATTTGCAGAGATCGCGTGGCGACCGCACCCGAACGCGCTCCCCAGAGCCGAGGCAAGCGCGTCGAGCACGGCCTGCGAGCATGTCTTGCCGTCGGCATTCGACAGGCAAAAGAGCGGTCGTCTGCGAGAGGCGTCCGGAGCGATCGGCGGCGGGTAATCGGACATCGAGTGACAGTCTAGGCAGAGGCGCATGTCCGCCGCCGCGGCCGCACGCTCGAGCGCTTCGTGATACGGTGTGTGGTAAGTTGCGAGCAACGTCAGCATCATCAGCACGAGGAGCAGGGTTCTGCCCGCACCGGGAGGAGGCATCGTCTTGATCAGGAGACCCCGATAACGACGTGCTAAGGGCTTGCGCTCCACAGGCCAGGGAATGAGAGCCAGGTCGTCGGCGCGAAGAAAGCCCTCGTGCGCCCTCATGTCGGCGTCGATCTGGTGGGCGATGTCGCCTCGGTAGAATGACTCGATGCCTCTTACGGCGATGACCTCGAGGGTCGCCGCCAAGTCGGGTTGTCGGAACACCGCGCCAACGGGAAAGGGTTCTTTTCCGTGATACAAGAAATAACGCGCTCCCGAGCGTCCCTCCACCGCTAAGAGGTTGTCCAGCTCTCGTCGCTGGAGATCGTGCTGGAGCCCGGTGATCGCATACCCCTCTCGGGCTATCCTGATCGCCGGCTCCAGGATCGTGGGCCAGTCCAGCCGGCCGTGGTGCTGGTGGAGCCACCAGTACGTTGCGGGTAGGGAGGGAACGGTGGTGCCCTTGTATCCAAGCCCCGGCGTAGCCGGATCGATTTGTGAACGGTGGGCGAGCGACGGCGCGCGCCCCGACCCGTCGATAGCCACGGTGCGACCATCCACATGCAGCAATCCGTAGGCATGACCACAGATCCCACTGGCCTGGGGCTCGCAAACACTCAGGGCGAATCCAACCGCACAGGAGGCATCGACCGCATTGCCTCCCTGGGCTAATATCTCGACCCCGGCCGAGGTCGCAGAATGCTTGGCACATGCGTGTAGCGGGCCTGCCCCTGTATGCCGTAGGACACATTGAACACCATGCCGGGTCGCTCCCCGTGCACGACACGCGGCATGAACTCCTCGAGCCGCTCGACGAGGTCTTTGTCGCCTTCGAGCGCGATGACCTGGTGCCCTCCCTTCTTTAGAGCGTCCGTGAGACGTTTGATCGTCTTACGTCCGATCTTCTCACGATTGGGCATGCCGAACAGGTTGATGAC
>JBHIEQ010000488.1:0-1720 GCA_046760725.1 Gemmatimonadales bacterium | reverse complement strand
CGTGGGTCAAGTGCTGGCGGAGGGAGCGGCCCAGGGTGCCTGGCGTTTCACGGAGCTCAAGGCCCAGGCCGACAAAAAGCGCCTCGCCGTATTGGAGATCATCTCGACAAGGGAGGAACGCTCCGAGGTGGAGCGCGGCCGCAAAGTCGGCGCCGCCGTCGCGGCGGGGCACACCCTCGCCCGAAAGCTCCAGGCGCTCCCCGGGAATGTGTGCACGCCGTCCTACCTCGCTGACATCGCGCGCCGCCTGAGCAAGGCATACGGGTTCCGGGTGACCGTGTGGGGCCCGGCCCAGATGGAGAAGGCGGGAATGGGGGCGCTCCTCGCCGTGGCCAGCGGATCACGCCAGGAGTCGCGGCTCATTACGCTGGAGCACCGCGAAGCGCCGCGGCAGGCTCCTCTCTGCTTCGTAGGCAAGGGAGTGACCTTCGACTCCGGCGGTATCTCGATCAAACCGGCCGAGAAGATGGAGGAGATGAAGTACGACATGTCCGGTGCCGCGGCCGTGCTCGGGTTGTTCGAGGTGCTGGGGCAGCTCAAACCCTCCGTCAATGTTGTGGGTATCATCCCGGCGACGGAGAATCTGCCGTCGGGGACGGCCATCAAGCCGGGCGACGTGGTGCGAAGTCACTACGGCAAGATGATCGAGATCGTCAATACTGACGCGGAAGGCCGCCTGATCCTATGCGACGCTCTGAGCTACGCGCGCAAGTTCAAGCCGGCGTGCGTGATAGACGCGGCGACCCTCACGGGGGCCGTCGTTATCGGCCTGGGCCACCACGCGACGGCCCTGCTCGGCAACGACGACCAGCTCGTGCAGGAGGTGAGACGCGCGGGCGACAAGGCGGGCGAGCGCTGCTGGCAGCTGCCGCTGTGGGACGAGTACCGGGAGCAGATCAAGTCGGATGTCGCCGACGTGAAGAACAGTGGCGGCCGGGCGGCGGGGACGCTCACCGCCGCGTGGTTCCTGCGCGAGTTCGTGGAGGGGTACCCCTGGGCGCACCTGGATATCGCCGGAACAGCATACACCGATCAGGAGCGCCCCGACATCGCGAGGGGTCCAACGGGCGTAGGGGTGCGTCTCTTCGCCGAGTTCGTTCTGAGCCGAGCAAGGCGGTGATAGCGCTGGGCCGCGTCACCCTCGCAGCCCTGATCGTCCTGCAAGCCACTCGTCCTCTCTCCGCGTCAACACCGCAGGATACCCTGCCGGCCGCACCGGACACCCTCCCGGCTTCGCCCGATTCAGCTGGGGCATCCCAGGACTCCGTCGCTCCGGCTCCCCCCGTGAGCGTCGTCGCGGTAGAGGAGGCGAACGTGCCACGAGCACCCCTTGCTCCGGGAAGCCGCATCACGCTCACCAGAGACTCTCTTCTATGGTCGAGAGCCGTGACGCTGTCCGATCTCTTGAGCGAGATCCCCGGCGTGTACGTAGCCCGCGGTGGCTTTGTCGGCCAGCCGGAATACGTGCAGTACGGAGGCCGGGGCGGGTCGGCGCTCGAGCTCTATTGGGACGGGCTGCCCTACGAGCCCATGGGCAGCGACACCCTGTTCGTGGACCCCGGCCAGATCGCGCTCAGCTACCTGGAGCGGATAGACATCGCTGCGATGCGCCGCGCCATCGAGGACCTCATGAAGACCTTCCCGGAGAGGTATTCGACTGGTCGAGAGAATCTGCGCCGCGTGCTCGAGATCGAAGGACGGCTGAGGGCCATTCGAGCGG
>JBHIEQ010000487.1:0-1720 GCA_046760725.1 Gemmatimonadales bacterium | reverse complement strand
GCAGGCACAGACCGCGCATCGAATGGCCCTCGACGGGGAGGCGGACGCCGTGGAGCAGTTGGCCACGGCCGGGCTCGTTCCAGCAGCGATCGCGCGGGAGACGCGCATTACCGTGAAGGCGGCTCAGCGGCGGCTGCAGCGACACCCCGTCGCCGCTCTGCGGCCGAACCCCAGAGACCTTCTCTCCCGCGTTCCCTTCTTCCAGGACCTCCGGCCGGACGATTTCGAGCGACTCGTCGATACGCTGGTACCTCGCACGGTCCTCACGGGCGAGACGGTCATACGGCAGGGGGCGAAGGGTGACTCCCTCTTCCTGATCGCCCGAGGGGTGGTGGCCGTACTCATCGCCAAGGACGGGAATCCCCCCCAGCGGGTCGCGTCACTGCACGCAGGCGATTTCTTCGGCGAGATGGCCCTGCTTACGGCCGCGCCCCGAACCGCAACGGTCCGGGCGGTCACCGACTGCCAGCTGTACGAGCTGTCGAAGCCGGACGTCGATGCCTTGTGCGAGGTGTGTCCCGGCGTCAAGGAAGCTCTGATGGAGGCCTACCGCGCCCGCAAGGGCGAAGACTGACGCATGCCGGGCGCCGTGATCCTGGCGGGACTCGCGCTCTGGTCTCTCCCCAAAATCGCGCAAGACACGCAGGCGACGGCCAACAACTTCGCAGGATTCGAGACCCGCTTTCTGGCAAACGGACTGAAGGTCTGGTACAAACGGCTGCCGGACTACCCCAAGGTCTCGATATCGGTGGCCGTACCCGTCGGTAGCGATCACGATCCGCCCGGCCGCGAACAGCTTGCTCATCTCCTGGAGCACGTCCAGTTCGGCGACCACGAGGGCAAGACGGAAGTCGAGATCAAACGCGAGATCGACGAGCGTGGTGGAGTGCGTAACGCATTCACCGCATGGGACCACACGTTCTACCACGTCCATATCGGTAAGGAGCATGGTCTCTTCGCCCTGGAGTGGCTGTCCCGGCTGCTGTCGCCCCACGAACTGGCGCCCGAAACCGTGGAGCGCCAGCGCCAACCGGTGGCGATCGAGGTCCGCGCGCGTCCGCGCCAGTTCCTCGATTGGGTGACTGCGCTCTACGTCGATCCGCCGTTCCTACGGCTCCCCGATTTCTGGAGGCGGGAGTTCGGAATAGAAACACGCCGCTCGCGGGATTACTACCCCTACCGGAGCTTGCAGCGGATCACCGCAGATGACCTCCGGAGCTTCTACGATCGCTACTATGTCCCGTCGCTCATGACGCTCACTGTGATCGGCGATCTCGACCGAGATACCGTCTTCGCCACGATCGAGCGCACCTTCGGCACTCTCCAAGCTCGGTCAGCGCCCGACGTCACCGTTCCGCTGCGCGACCCGGGCCGCCGAGAGGAGATCTACTTCTGGGAGTTCCGCTCCAACGTCCTATACGACAACCGCTTCAAGTTCTACGATCTCACGGCGGAGCAGTACGTCAAGCTCAACTTCCTCGCCGACCTGCTGGGCAAGCGCCTGAGAGAGCGCCTGCGCTACGGCGAGCGCAAGGCGGTGTACTCCATAGGAACCGGCGTGAGACTCCGTGGCGCCGCCGCCTACTTCTACATCCTGAGTGGCATCAAGCCCGAAGAGTCCGACTACGCGCGGGACGTGATCGAGGGGGAGCTGACGGCGATACGAGACGGGACTCTCTCGCAGGAGGAGTTCGAAGCCGACCGCGCGGCGGTCGCCGCG
>JBHIEQ010000486.1:0-1728 GCA_046760725.1 Gemmatimonadales bacterium | reverse complement strand
TCGTCACCCGGACCGACGTCCGCGTCCTGTGAGGCATAGTAACCCCCTCCAGTGCGAGCCATCGTAGTCGTGATCCAGCGAACGATGTCCTCCACTATCTCCCGGTAGATGAGTCGCCCCTGGTGCTGCACCGGCTCGTCGGCGGGAACCGTCGCCCCTGCCGCGGGGGCCGCCGAGAAAGCAGCCGTCGCGTGCGTGTACGCTCGCAGCAGCTCCGCATTGTCGTAGATCATTTTCTCGAAGTGGGGCACGATCCACCGCGCATCGACGGAGTAACGATGGAATCCCCCTCCCAGATGGTCTCGTATCCCTCCTCTCGCCATCGAGGTGAGGGTCCGCTCCACGATCTCTCGCTGCCACGAGTTGCGCGTGTCGAACCATCGGCCAAGTAGGAAATCGCAAGCGCCGGGATGCGGGAACTTGGGCTGGGTTCCGAACCCGCCGTGTCTGAAATCGAATGCGCGTGCCATGGCATCCTCACCCACGCCCAGCACACTTGGCGTGAGCGGGCCCGCCGCCTCCTGGGACGCCATCGAGTCCAGCTGCTCCCGGATCTGAGCCGCCTGCTGATGTATCCGCTCGCGGTCTTGCCGGTAGGCGCGTGCGAGCTCGTCCAAGATCACCGAGAACCCCGGCCGGCCGTGCGCCCCGCTGGGTGGGAAATAGGTGCCCGCAAAGAAGACCGAGCCGTCCGGCGTGAGGAACGCCGTGAGCGGCCAGCCTCCCTGGCCGGTCAGGGCCTGCACGGCGCGCTGATACCGCGCGTCGACGTCCGGCCGCTCATCGCGATCGACCTTGATGCAGATCCAGTCGCGGTTGAGGCGTTCGGCGATCGCCGCATCCTCGTACGACTCGTGATCCATCACGTGGCACCAGTGACACCACGCTGCGCCGATGTCGAGCAGGATCGGCTTGCCTTCGCTTCGCGCACGCCCGAAGGCCTCCTGACTCCACGGATGCCAGTCAACCGGCTGTGCTGCGGCGGCGCGCAAGTAGGCAGATCGCTGGTGGGCTAGCCGCGATGTCATGGGACGTATGATGGGTGGGCGCCCTTGGGTTTGGAAGGGCGATACCTAGACGGATGACGACGGGCAGAGCGCGCTGAGGGGACAGATCTCACACTTGGGCGCGCGCGCGGAGCAAATCGCGCGCCCGTGATGAATCAGCATGTGCGCGAACGGCGTCCACTTCCCGCGCGGAAGGAGCCGCATCAGATCCCGCTCGATCTTCTCCGGGTCCTGCCTCTTGGTGAGCCCCAGGCGGTTTGCTATTCGCTTGACATGCGTATCGACCACTACGCCCTCGGCCTTGCCGAAGGCGCTCCCCAACACGACGTTCGCCGTCTTTCTGCCCACGCCCGGCAAGGCCACGAGCTCCTCCATTGTCTGCGGCACGATGCCCCCGTGTCGCTCCACGAGCGCCTGGGCCATGCCGAGGATCGACTTGGTCTTGCTGCGAAAGAATCCCGTGGGCCGGATCTCCTCCTCGAACTCGACGGGGTTGGCATCGGCGTAATCCCCGGCGGACCGGTATTTCCGGAAGAGCTCCTTCGTCACCATGTTCACCCTAGCGTCGGTGCACTGCGCGCTGAGAATCGTCGCGACCAGGAGCTCCAAGGGGTTGTCGTGAGTGAGCGCCGTCCTAGCTTCGGGGTACGTACGCTCCAATTCCCTGAGGATGGGGCCGATGCGCTTCGATGCCGCCTGCCAGCGTGGAGGAAGGCGTCTC
>JBHIEQ010000485.1:0-1733 GCA_046760725.1 Gemmatimonadales bacterium | reverse complement strand
TCCGCTCCCCAGATCTCGAGCACCGAGAGGGTGTCGTCACCGAGCGGGATGTCGCGGATCTCGATCCGTGCTCCGGCGGGCGCCACCAGCTCCTTCAGCACGTTGCAGTTGCCGCCCGCCCCCTGGTCGTGGATCGAGACTATCGGGTTGCGCTCTCCCAGCTCGACCGC
This sequence comes from Gemmatimonadales bacterium, assembly GCA_046760725.1. Classification (GTDB taxonomy): domain Bacteria; phylum Gemmatimonadota; class Gemmatimonadetes; order Gemmatimonadales; family GWC2-71-9; genus JBHIEQ01. Next base: position 1,563 of record JBHIEQ010000485.1, on the reverse strand, counting down.
GGCGCGGATCACACGGTTCACCTTCTGCTCCATCTCGGCGTCGCCGCGCTGCACCGCGTTGAAGTCCAGCTCCTCCACGTTCTCGCCCTGCACCATACTGGAGGCCGCACCCCCGCCCATCCCGATGCGATACGCGGGGCCTCCGATCTTCACGACCAACATCCCCGGTTCCGGCTCTCCCTTCTCCACGTGCCGCGCGTCGATCTGACCGATCCCGCCCGAGAACATGATCGGCTTGATCCACTCGCGCCGCTCCCCGCCGGGGAGCCGCATGCCGAAGGAACGCGTGTACCCCTGGATCACCGGCTCGCCGAACTTGTTGCCGTAGTCCGACGCGCCGTTCGACGCCTCGATCTCTATCTCGAGCGGCGACGCCAGATTGGTGGGATAACGGAAATCGGTGTCTTCCCAGGGAAGCTCGTAACCGGGGATGCGTAGGTTGCCTACGCAGTACGCCGCCGTGCCCGCCACGACCAGCGCCCCGCGACCGGTCGCGTGCACGTCGCGGATCCTCCCGCCGGTGCCCGTCTCAGCGCCGGGAAACGGTGCGACACCGCTTGGGAAGTTGTGCGTCTCGGCGGTGAAGATGATGTGATAGTCGGCGTCCTGTGCCACAACGGGTGACGGCCTACCGGGATCGCGCGGCAGGACGGTGCGCACTGGGTAGCCCCGGATGGCGCTCGAGTTGTCCCGGAAGGCGATCACGCTGTTCCGAGGATTGGTCTCGAGCGTTCTCCTGATCAAGCCGATTAGGTGCTCGGGTACCTCCTCGCCGTCGATCACCAAACGTCCCTTGAAGAACCAGTGCCTCGAGTGCTCACTGTTCGACTGCGCGATGTCGAAGCACTCCACGCTCGTGGGGTTGCGCCCCACCTTCCCCAGAAAGAGCGAGGTGTAGTACTCCAGATCCCAGTCGTCGAACGCGAGTCCCAGCTCGCGGTTTATCCGCTCGAGCGCCTCCCTTCCCTCGGCCAAGACCGGCACCGCGAACACCGGCTCGGGCCGGATCCCGGTTTCGAAACTCTGGAGAGGCTCGGGATAGCTGCACTCGGTCATGCGGTCGTGCACGAGCTCCAGGAACTTGGTGATCTCTTGGTCGTTTAGATCGCGATCGGTCGAGAGGCGATAGCGGCGCGACCGCTCGATCCGGCCGATCTTCGTCAGCCCACAGGCATGACACACCGCGACCGCGTTGGTGGACCACGCCGTCGTGAAGTTCATCCGGGGCCCCACCTCCAACACCGGACCGCCACCGTCAAGAAACGATCGGGTGCCGAAGCCCAGGGGCTCGAAAGTCTCGGCCAGCAGCCACGCCAGAACCCGTTGCTCGTTCTCCGAGAGCGGCTCCATGGCATCGACGTTGAAGCAGTACTCGGTCTCGAGATCCACGATGCCCGCCGCAACCCGCCCGCGGGCCGTCGCGAGCAACATGCTGCGGCTCGCCTCCGAGAGGCCCGGGGTCCGATAAAACCGGATCAGCGACATGGGGCGATATGAGCTCGGGGATTTGTGGGGAGCAGGCTGCTCGGGGGCGCCATGTATCAAGATAGTGAGGGGCGCAAG
>JBHIEQ010000484.1:0-1737 GCA_046760725.1 Gemmatimonadales bacterium | reverse complement strand
TCCGTAGCGTCACCCTGTCGCCCGAGATCATCCTGTTCGTCGTGCTCCCGACTCTCATCTTCGAGTCGGCGTTCAAGCTGGACTCGAGGCTCCTCTCCCAGAACCTGGCTCCGGTCCTGTCACTCGCGGCCCCAGGACTCCTGCTCTCCACCGCCATCGTGGGCGGGCTCGTCGCCTGGCTCACTCCGCTCCCACTCGGCACGGCACTCCTCTTCGGGGCGCTCATTTCGGCCACGGATCCGGTGGCCGTGATCGCGCTGTTCCACGAGCTGGGAGCACCCAAACGCCTCGAGATCCTCGTGGAGGGCGAGAGCCTGTTCAACGACGCCACAGCTATCGTGCTTTTCGGCATCCTGCTTGTGGTGGTCGTGGAGGGCGGCGAGTTCGCGTGGGGAACGGTCGGTCACGGTGCGACCGATTTCATTCGGGTGTTCACGGGCGGCCTCCTGGTCGGCGGCCTCATCGGCTACCTCATGATTCGGTCCATAGCACTGGCGCACGACGAGCCCCTCGTCGAGGTGGCGATATCGACGGTAGTGGCCTACACCGCCTTCATCGCGGCCGAGCACTACCTGCACGTATCGGGCGTGATGGCTACCGTCGGAGCGGGGGTGGTGATCGGGACGCTCGGCTCCACGAGATTCACCGGACACGTACGCGAATACCTCAATCAGTTCTGGGAGTACGCCGCTTTCGTGGCCAACAGCTTGATCTTTCTGCTGGTGGGGATGAGCATCCCCCTGGGCGAGCTCGCCGACTATGCCCTGCCCATCGTGTTCGCCATAGGTGCGATGCTGGTGGCGCGCGCCGTCACCATCTTCGGCCTGGTTCCGATAGCGAGCCGGCTTCCCGGAGCGGAGCCGATCGGCCTCAAGTACCAGGGCGTGCTCTTCTGGGGCGGTCTGCGAGGCGCCGTCGCACTAGCGCTGGCGCTGAGCCTGCCCGAGGACCTGCCGCAGCGGGAGCTCATCATCTCACTCGCGATCGGCGCAGTGCTCTTCACGCTCGTGACGGGCGGGCTCACCATGGGCCCGCTGATGAGCTTGCTGGGCCTCGACCAGCCCACGCTGGTCGAACGCGTCGCGCGCGCTCAGGCGGCGCTCGCCGGAAAACGCGAGGCTCTGGCGCGGGTGACGGGAATGGGAACGGCCGGTCACTTTTCGACGCGCCTGCTGCGCGACCTGGAGGAGCGCTACCGCGCGGAGACCGGCGAGGCCGAAACGCTGTTGGAGAGCTTGCGCAACGAGTGCCACACGGACGAGATACGGGGCGTTCTCTGGTCGGAGGCTCTCGCCATGGAGCGCACGGTCTACCGCGACCTGTTCGAACGCGGTGCTATCTCGGAGCCGGTGCTGCGGGAGCTGGAGCTGGGCGTGGATCTCCAGCGTGACGGGCTCAAGCGGGGTGAGGTTCCCCACGGGATACCCGGAGCAACGCCCATCGAGCTTCGCCTCGTGGATTGGGCGACCCGCATCGCCACTAATCTGTTGCCGCGCAGCCAGTTCGTTCAGACGCGGCGAGTACAGGCACTGGCCGCAAAGTATGAGCGCGACGCGGCAGTGCTGGAAGCGAGCCGGCGGGTGATGACAGAGATCGACCACATAGCAGAGCTCGCCAAGGCCGAGCCGCAACTGGCCGACGAGTGCCGGCGGGAGTACGAGAGCCGGAGCTTCCTCGCCATGAAACGGATCGACTCGGTCGCCGAGCACTTCCCGGACTGCGTGCGGGCGGTTCAGG
>JBHIEQ010000483.1:0-1745 GCA_046760725.1 Gemmatimonadales bacterium | reverse complement strand
CTTCCGATCCACTCCCATGGCGATCGCCCTCCGCAAACGGCGGTCGGCGAACAAGGGGTTCGGGCGTTCGGGCCGGTCGGGATCGCGCAGATTGAAAGCCAGGTATCCGTAGTAGAGCGTGGGATACATGATCACTCGCAGCCGGTCGTTCTCCGCCACGCGCCGGATGTTGTCGGGGCCGCCGAGGAACTCGAGAATATCCACCTCGCCTGCGAGCAACTGTGTCAGTGCCGTGTTGAGATCGGGCGTGAAGCGCCAGATGATCCGTGGGATTCCGGGACGCCCCAGCGAGAACGACGAGTCCGCCGCGAGCTCCACGAACTGAGCGGCCTCCCAGCGCACGAAGCGGTAGGGACCCGAGCCGATGGGCCGCCTCCCGAACGGATGCGATGCCAACCGCTCGCGCGGGATCGAGTCCAGCAGGTGACGGGGCAGGATGCGCATGTGATAGACCGCATCGAAGAACTGCTCGGCATACTGCTCGCGAAACTGTGCCACGACGGTCCGCTCGTCCAGCGCCGTCACCGACTCGATCCGGCCGATCCGCGCCATCGCGGTGGGACTGAGTAGCGTGTCCCGATATACGTCGAACGTGAACGCGACGTCCTCGGCCGTCACCGGGACCCCGTCGTGCCAGCGAGCCTTCTCGTTCAACGTGAAGCGAATTGTGCGCGGATCGTCGAAAGACCACGATCTCGCCAGTGCCGGCGTGAAGCCGGAGTCGCCGATCGTGTTCAGTTGGGGCCCGATCTCCGCCAGTCGCTGAAATACGAGATCGATGAGGCCATTGTCGATCTGGGTTCGCGCGTTGGGAGGAAACAACGTGCCGGCCTCTCCGGCCGTGGCTATGACCACGGTGCCGCACCAGTCACAAGAGGCTCGCTCGCCTCCGCAACCCCCGGAGACGGCGAGGACGAGCGTGACCTCAACCGCTCTGCGAAGTGGAATCTTCATGATCAGTGGCGCAAAGGTTCACGATTATCGCCGCCACGTCCAGCCCGGATCCTGGAAGCGACGAAGCGCATCCCTGAACTCCGGGATCGGAGCAGGTATCAAACCCGCCGGCCACGCCGCTCGCGCTTCCTCCACCACTGCACCCGCCGCCTCACAGAAATCGACCGGGCGGCCGAGCACCTCGGAGATCGCCGTTGCCCGCACAGGAGCAGATCCGCCACGCGTGAGACCGACGATCACGTCCTGTCTGTTCTCCAAGAGCACGGAACCATGCTGGAGAAAAGCGCCCCGCTCTCGCACCTGTGCGCTCCCCACGAGCTTGCGTCCGGCAACCACGATCTCTCCGCCGACGGGAGCCGAGAAACACGCTCCCGCGCCCGGCGCTGCCCAGCCCCCGCGGTCGCGCACCGGAGGTGCGAGCTCCGCCGCCACCCCGAGGCGGCGCAGCGCGGAGGCCACCATACGGTGAATAGCGAAGTAGGTCTCCCGCAGCGTCCCGAAGAGTTCGACCGGCCCCGCCACGGCATAGGTGAGCTCTCTCTCGTGCAATACGGCCCGTCCGCCGGTCGGACGCCGTACGACCTCGATACCCAGAGCCTCGATCGCATCACGCTCGTAGCGGGACACCGCAGGCTCGTTGCGGCCGAATGAGAGACACGGGGGCGACCAGCCATAGAGCCTCAGGTACGTGTTCCCTCGCCGGGCCGCCCCGAGCAACGTGTAATCGACTGCCATATTCTCGGCACCGGGCCGGCCCGCGGAGTCGATGACGAGGTATCCGACGCTGCCAG
>JBHIEQ010000482.1:0-1760 GCA_046760725.1 Gemmatimonadales bacterium | reverse complement strand
CGAAGGGCTGCGTGTCATCTACCGGCCCGGCATGAAGATGACGGATGTGGAGCGAGCGGCGATAGAGGCCGCGTTGGAGGAAACACGGGGCAATCGCCGCCGCGCGGCCGAGAGGCTGGGCATTGGGGAGCGGACGCTGTACCGCAAGATCAAGGAGTATGAGCTCACTTAGGGGGTCGCGAGTGGAGCGCACGGGTTGGGTAGGGTGCCCGAGCGCAGGAACAACAGCAATCTCGCGAAACCGAACGTATACCGAAGCCGTCTCAACGTGTTGACAGCGCGTGATTTCCGTCACATAGTAGCCACCTCGCAACTCCAGCTTTCGGGGCCTCGCGCCCGGGCCCGGCCACAGTTGTGCGATTTGAGATAACCGAGAAGTGCGTCAGCTGCCTGGCCTGTGTCAGGGTGTGTCCCTCCCAGGCCATTGCGGTCGACGGCGACAGAGTTCGGATTGTCGATGAGTCGTGCATACGCGCCGGGGCGTGCGTGCCCGCGTGTCCGCACGACGCGATCGATGCGGTCGGCGACCCGGAAGAGGCACGGGCTTTGGCGGAGCGGGACGACACTGTCCTGATCCTGAGCGTCGAGGCGGACGTGTATTTCTACCCGCACACTCCGGAGCAGGTGGTGAACGCTTGCTACGCGCTGGGTTTCAGGCGGGTGTTTCGCGGGGTGGTGGGGGACGAGCTGGTGGCGGAGGAGTATCGTGAGCTCTTTGAAGACCCCCAATGGGGGACGATGTTGCGCTCCACGTGTCCCGTGGTGGTGGAGCGGGTGCGGAGGGACTATCCGGAGCTGTTGCCGTACTTGGCTCCTGTGAAGACGCCGCTCGAGGCGGAGGCGGATTACGTGCGGCGGCTGTTCGGTGATGCCACTCCTCTCGTTTACGCTGGTGTGTGCGTGGCGCAGGCCGACCGTTGGGTGGATGCGGTGGTGACGTTCGATGAGTTGGCGGAAATGTTCCGGCTCGAGGGAATCGAGGTGGCCTCTCAGCCTCGCTTGTTCGACCGTTTGCCGGAGGTGAGGCAGCGGCGTGTGAGCACGGCGGGTGGGCTCCCTTTGCCGGTGCTCCAGGGTGAGCCGCAGACGAGCCGTCGCTTTCGCAAGGTGCGCGGGCTTGACCAGCTGGGGGCGATGGCGCGGGCGGTGGCGGTGGACGGGGTGGATCTCGGGTTCGTGGACATCCTGCCATGTGAGGGGTGTCTGGATCACCCGCTGTTGGGTCCGCGGGAGGGTCTGTTCTGGCGGCGGCGTGTGGCGGAGGAGGCCGAGCCGGTGCGCAGCAGGTTGCCGGTAGTCGATCCGGATGTCCTGGTCACGACGGCGACCGCTTTTCAGGTACACGTGAACGGAACCCGTCCACCGGTGGACGAGGTGGCGCGTGTGATTGACCGGATCGGCCGGACGCCGGAGGGGAGGCCTTGGGATTGCCGGGCATGCGGTTACGCGAGCTGTGAGGAGTTCGCGGGGGCGTATATCAAGGGGAGGGCGAGTCTCAGGCAGTGTCCGCCGCACCAGGAGTTGCGGGCGGTGGAGGCGGAGCGGGAGGCGGCGGTGGATTCTCTCACGGGGCTCGCGACGTTCCGCGTGTTGCGCGACCGGTTGACGCAGGAGATTGCGCGGAGCGATCGGAGTCGAGAGCCGTTTGCGGTGGTGTTCGTGGATCTCGACCGGTTCAAGCCGGTGAACGACGTGTTCGGGCACGAGGTGGGGAACCAGGTATTGGCAGCGGTGGGGCGGAAGCTCAGGGGGGCGGTGCG
>JBHIEQ010000481.1:0-1778 GCA_046760725.1 Gemmatimonadales bacterium | reverse complement strand
GATCCACCCGCCAGCGTTGGGCGAGTGGATCACACGGGGTTCACTGAAAGCTTACGCGCGATCAGGCTGGAAGACGACTCAAGTCACAGCTAGACAAGAGCTTGCAACGGTGCGTATTCGGGCCGCGGAAGTGCGGAATGAGAGCCTTGCCTTTTCGGGTCGCACTCCGTACACTACGGACATGGGTGTAGTGGTCTGTCAATCTTATTTCAGTTATATAGCAAAAATGCCGATCTCCTCCTTGGGGGAGCGTTCCCCAAGAGCCAAGAGGAGACACGGCCATGGCGAACAAGCGGTACGTCGTCGAGCTGACCCGAGAAGAGCGGGAGCAGCTCCAGGCCCTGCTGAAGCAGAAACGACTGGCGGCCAAGAAGCGGATGCGAGCGCAGGTGCTGCTGAAAATCGATGAGGGTGAGGAAGGTCCGGGCTGGTCGCACGCCCGAGCCGCTGAGGCGTTCGACGTACATGTGAACACGGTCACCTCGCTGGCGAAGAAGCTCGTCAAAAAGGGGCTGGAGGCGGCAATCACGCGGAAAAAGCACAGGCGACCTGGCCGCAACGCGGTCATTGCCGGCGACGCGGAGGCGACACTGGTGGCGCTCGCGACGGGAAAGCCACCGGAGGGACATGCTCACTGGACTCTGCGTCTGTTGGCGGATCGTCTCGTACAACTGGAGGCCGTGGATTCGGTCTCTCACGAGACGGTGAGGAAGGCGCTAAAAAAAACGGGATTGCGGTCCATACGGTGGAGAGATGGGTGATCCCGCCGGAAGCAGACGGGGAGTTCGTGGCCCGGATGGAAGATCTTCTGGCACTGTATGCGGAGCCCTTTTCCCCGGCGAGACCCGTGGTCTGCATGGATGAGGCCTCGAAGCAGCTTGTCGGGGAGCTGAAGCAGCCGCTTCCAGCCGTTCCCGGGCATGCGAAGCGCGTGGACTACGAGTACCGTCGAAATGGGACCGTCAGTATCTTCGTGTTCGTGCAGCCCCGGGGAGGCTGGCGTATGGTCAGCATCACAGACCACCGCGCCAGGACGGACTGGGCATTGCAGGTTCGGGAGCTGCTGGATGTCCACTTTCCCGATGCGGAGCTCGTTCGCCTGGTTCTCGACAATCTGAATACGCACACCCTGGGCTCTCTGTACGAGGCTTTCGAGGCTCCGGAGGCGCGTCGCTTGGCGCAGCGCCTCGAGCTCCACTACACGCCCAAGCATGCCAGCTGGCTGAACATCGCGGAGAATGAGATCAGCGTTCTCTCCTTCCAGTGTCTTGACCGCCGGATCGAAGATCGCGAGGAGTTCGAGCGGGAAGTCGCGGCATGGGAACGTGAGCGCAACGAGAAGCGAGTCGAGGTGAACTGGAAGTTCACCGTTGACATGGCGCGGGTGAAGCTCAGTAGAGTCTACCCCGTGATATCACACTAATAAGATTGACAGACCAGTAGGGTCGTTTCCGCTGGGGCGCAGAGGGGGAAGTTCCCATGAAACCGAAGTGGAAACCGCACTGCAGAGGGGCCGCCGTCTTTGCCTTCGCGCTGATGCCCTCCGCTGTGCAGGCCTTGACGGTCGGCTTCGTCCGGTTCGGCGAACGGGGCTCGACGGCGGCCCAGAGCGCCATCGAGGCCGCCGGGCATACGGCCGTGGCCCTGGACTCGATCGCCGCGGCCGACTTGGAGGAACTCGACGTCCTGTGGGTCCTGAATCCGAGCAACCTTTCTCACCCGCCGGATCTGGTCGCGAACCTCTCGCGGGTGGCGGACTTCGTTGCGGGCGGCGGGAT
>JBHIEQ010000480.1:0-1788 GCA_046760725.1 Gemmatimonadales bacterium | reverse complement strand
CCTGCGCCTGGGCGGAGGTCCCCTCGGCTATGCTGCGGGGCAGCTCCTGCTGGGCCGCCACGAGCGCGTCAAACCTCGAGCGCAGCTCGATCAATTGCTGCTGTAACAATCCGCCCGCGCCAGGACCTCTACGCCACAGCAGCAACACCACGGCGATCAGGATGAGCGCCAGGACGAGCGTCAGTGCGGAGAGAAGCTCACTCATGACGGCGGCGGGTGCCTGGCGGCGCGACCACTCGGGATCACAGCGGGACGTTCACTCCACCCGCAATGTAAAGCTGCGAATCGAACTCCGAGATGAAAGTCTGCCTGAGCTCGATATACGGCCGCAGGGGAAGCCGGAGAAACCTGGGAGGTCCCACTCCTGCGAACAGGTTGATGCCGACCTTCGTCTGACGCGGCAACATCGGCACGTCGTCCATCTGAAACACCCGGCGCGCGACCGCCAGTCCCACGCCCCCGTAGAGCGCTTGTCGCCCTCCAAGCCGGACCGCAAAGTCCACATTTCCCTGCCACGAGGGACCATCGTCCGTGACAAAATAGTCGCCACTGGCCACCAGGTCGGCGAACGGCCCCCCGGGCATGCGAACTTGCCCTCCGATTCCGGGGGCGCCGGCGTCGAACTCCCAGCCCGCCCTCAGGCCCATCTCCGGGACGCTTTCCACCAGGAGCCGGCTTCTGACGGACCTCTCCTCTTGAGCTGACCCACCGCGGGCGGTCACCACCGCTACACACACTGTCAGCAGCAGAACTGGGACACGCACTCGTAGGCTACCTAATCCCGGCCCTCGTCATGGGATCGTCGCTCCAATGGGCCGGCAGTTCGAGCGCTCGCTCTCTAGGCCAGATCTCGTTCAGCGTGTCGCTCTCATAGAGCCGGCCGTTCTTCATCACATACCGCACGGTGTTCGTGTTCCGAAGGTCGTCCAGCGGATTGCCGTCGAGCACCACCAGATCGGCCAACTTCCCGGCCTCGATCGAGCCGACGTCTCTATCCAGACCGATCGCCTCCGCCCCGAAGATGGTGGCCACGCGGAGAGCGTCGTGGTTGGACAGACCGCCCGACGCCATGGCCCAGAGCTCCCAGTGGTACCCCAGACCCTGAAGCTGCCCGTGGCTACCGACTCCGGCGCGACCTCCGGCCTCTACGAGTGCCTTGACTGCGGCCGCGTGGTCGGGGAACACGTGCTCCTCGTCCCTGAACCACTGCCGGCGCCTGCGCGTCGCCTGGTCGATCACCCGGTGGGGCGTGAAGCGTCTGAGCTTCGCGTCATCGTGCGGGTTCTCGCGCGAATAGAAGTAGTTCTCCGCCCACGGACCACCGTAGGACACTAACAGGGTGGGTGTGTACGTCATCCTCGATTCCGCGGCGAGGCGGATGACATCGTTGTACACGGGATAGACCGGCCAGGAATGCTCCTGACCCGGGTACCCGTCGATCAGCATCGTGAGGTTGTACTTGAACTCTAGGCCGGCCTCCGTCGTGGGCGTGAGACCCTGCTCCTTGGCGGCCATGATTACCCACTGGCGCTGCTGGCGATTCCCGGCCATGTACATCTTGATCGTCTTCGTGTCGTAGTACTCGCTGTACTGCTTGAGTATGCGCCTCGCGTGGTCGAGATCTTTGATGGGATCCTCCACGTAGTCACCGAATACGCCGGGACCCGTGGAGTAGATGCGTGGTCCCAGCATCCTCCCCGCCGTGACCATGTCGCCGTACGTCAAGACGTCGGTGCTCGACGTCTGGGGGTCGCGCGTAGTCGTGACACCATAGGCGAGGTTCGCCAA
>JBHIEQ010000479.1:0-1809 GCA_046760725.1 Gemmatimonadales bacterium | reverse complement strand
CAACGTGGCTACCACGATGCTCGCCACCACGATTATCGCGAGGTCGAGAGGCTGCAAATGAACGGGCAAGTGATCGACGAAATACACGGACGGATCGAGCGCGATCATGTGGTGCCGATCGACCAGATAGGCCACCAGGACTCCGAGTCCCGTTCCGAGGGCGGTGCCGACCACGCCTATCAAGGCACCCTGCATGACGAATACGCGGCGTACCGCGCGCGCGGGATATCCCATCGCTCGCAAAATTCCGATCTCGCGTCCCTTGTTGACCACGACCATCGTAAGCATGCTCACGATGTTGAACGCGGCCACGATCACGATCAGCAACAGAATCGTGCCCATGGCCATCTTCTCGAGCTGTAATGCAGAGAACAGACTGGAGTTGAGACTCTGCCAATCCACCGAGCGATAGGGGTAGTCTCCCAGTCTCCGCACCAGCTCCTCCCCGACCCTAGGCGCCTTCCACGGATCGGTCAGCCGCACCTCCAGTCCCGACACCGCGTCGTCGAGTCCCTGGAACTGTTGTGCCACTTCCCGGCTTATCACGGCGTAGCTGTTGTCGTACTCGTACATACCCGTCTCGAAGATCCCCGTTACCTCAAAGAACCAGTATTTCGGCTGGTAGATGCCGAAGGACGAGCTGAACTTGCTTCCGGCGGGGGAGACGACCGTGAGCCGCGTACCGGGGTACGCCGAGAGCCGCTGCGCCAACCGGCTTCCCAGGGCGATCCCACCGTCCACGTCCTCGAGCGTCGTCTCGAACCTGGCGTCTCCCTGCGTGAAGTGCTCGGCCAACGCGATCACTCGGACCTGTCCCGTATCGGGCTCGATCCCCACCACGTAGGCGCCCTCCACGAAGTCGTGGCCCGCCGAGAGCAGCCCCTGGCTCAGGACGAACGGTTGCGCGGCAACGACGTCGGGATGATCCAGCACCACGTCCCGCACCGCCTCCCAGTTGTCCAGACGCAGTCCCTCGCCGTAGGTCATGATGCGGAGATGGGGACTGGCCACCAGGATCTTCTCTCTGAGCTCGTTCTGGAGACCGGACATGACCCCCATCACGACGATCAGCGCCATCACGCCCACTGTGACTCCACCGGCAGCGATCACTGTAATGAGGGAAAAGCGCCGTTTGGAACGTCTGCTCATCATGTAACGCGATGCGATCTTGAACTCGAGACTCACGACTCAGGCCTCAACATCGGATAAAGAATCACGTCCCTTATCGACGGCTCCCCGGCCAACAACATCACGACGCGATCCACACCGAGTCCGCATCCGCCCGTGGGTGGCATGCCATACTCGAGCGCCCGCACATAGTCCTCGTCGAGCTCGTGCGCCTCGAGGTCTCCCGCGGCACGGGCCTCGGCCTGCGCCTCGAACCGCGCGCGCTGCTCGTCGGGATCGTTGAGCTCACTGAACGCGTTGGCCCACTCCTGCCCGTCGACGATCAGCTCGAACCGCTCGGCCAGCTCCGGCGCCCCGCGCTTGGGCTTGGCCAGGGGTGAGATCTCGATCGGGTAATCGACGACGAAGGTCGGCTGCTCCAGCGAAGGCTCCACGAACTGCTTGAACACTTCGTCCAGCAGTTTGGTGCGCGGTAGCTGCTCCAAATCTTCCACTGCCTGCCCCTCCAGGACGGCCCGCAGCGCGCCGACGCGTGGAACATGGACCCCGCCTACGAAAAGCGGCGTTACGCGGCCCAGCCGCGGGCGGCCGTCGAGGTCCGCCAGCGCGGCCCGGTCCGCGCGGTCGTCCGCGTGACGAGGCGCTTCCGTGGCTCGACGTTCGTGCAGGACGTGGCGGGCT
>JBHIEQ010000478.1:0-1809 GCA_046760725.1 Gemmatimonadales bacterium | reverse complement strand
ACCCGCTCGACCGTCCCGCTCGCGGCGGCGCCCGTGGCATAGAGGCCTTCCGGATCGCGGTCGGCCTTGAGCGATGGGACCAGCGCGTCGCAGATGGCCGCGAGAACGGCGCGCTCTCTGGGAGTCAGGCTGTTGTCGGTCAGAGCAGACTCACGATTCGCGCTGCCGGGGCACGAGCCGCGAGGAGCGCATTCGCCCTCTCCTCGTCCATTCCGAACACCGCCGTCGCCGCGGCGTCCGCCGTTATGCAGCTCTCGGCTACCGCGGTCACGCTGTGGACCCCGCTCATGCGCGGCGCTCCCGTAGCAGGGTCGAGAAGATGGTGGTACCGCCGATTCCCGTATCGGAAGTACTGCATGTAATCACCGGATGTCGCGACCGCGCGGTCTCTCACCTCGATTCGGCCCGCGAGACGATCGGGGTCTGTGGGCGAGCGCACCCCGACCCTCCATGGATCGCCGTCCTCCGACTCTCCAAGCGCGTAAAGATCGCCGCCCACGTTGACCAGGCCGTCCCGAATGCCCCACTTCCTGAGCGCACTCACGGCTCTGTCCACTCCGTAGCCCTTCGCGATGCCGCCCAGGTCGAGCGCGATCTCAGGATCCCGGAACCGCACAACCGGCGCACCACGCCATGTGTCGAGCTCGAGGCCGCGGTAGAGGTGCCGTCCGGCCAGTCGTTTGATCGCGGCCTGTGGCGGCGGCCTGTCGCGGTGTGACACGTCCCACAGCTCGACAGCCTTTCCTACGCACGGGTCGAACTCGCCGTCCGTCGCTGCGGCCCAGGCGACTGCCTCGGCGAGCACGGTTGCCGTCTCATGCGCCACGCGGACGGGGGATTGGGCGGCCTCAAGATTGGCACGGCCCACGTCCGAGCTGTGGGTGAAGCGCGTCATGAGCCGTTCCACGCGCGCCAGCTCGCCGAACGCCGCGTCGATTGCTCCCTGAGCGCGTCGCGGATCGGGATCGACGACGCCGATCTCCGCGACCGTGCCCATCATGGGAAGGCGTCGCCGAACGAGGCGCTGCTTGCCGCGTCTCGCGAACGGTGCCGCAAAGAGGGCGAACGCGCCGATCCCGAGGAGAATCAGCTCGCGCCTACTCAGATGTGAACCAGAGGAGCTTTCAGTGCTCTCCATTGCTCGACTCCGATGTGATGTCCGGTTGCAGCCGTTTTACGCAGCGGGACGGGTCTCCCGAGCAGATGCAGCCCTCGCACCGCTCGGACCGTTCGCCCAGCCCCAGGACGCCGAAGATCGTGACCAGTACCGCGATTCCGAGTACGCCGATGAGCGTCGTCATGTGGAGCTCAGCAAGCCCGCAAAGCCCATGAATGCGAGCGAGAGGCTGCCGGCAATGATCAGAACCAGTGCCATGCCGCGTGCCACCTCGGGGATGTCGGCGAGCTCCGTGTTCTCTCTGATCGACGCCATCAGAACGAGGGCCAGAGTGAGTCCCAGGCCCGCGCCGATCGCGAAGAATAGTCCCTCGAAGAACCCGTATCCGCGGTTGGTCTGAAAGATGGCCAATCCCAGGATCGCGCAGTTCGTGGTTATCAATGGCAGGAAGATGCCCAGTTGCCGGAAGAGCACGGGGCTCACCTTCTTGATCACCATCTCAACGATCTGTACCAGCGAGGCGATCACCACTATGAACGATATCAGTCGCAGATACGGGGCATACGGCAGAATGAACGTGTTGAGGAACCAGGCGGCCACGGAGGTGAGCGTCAGGACGAAAATGTTGGCGTAGCCCATGCGCAGCGCCGTTTCCACTCGTGCGGACACTCCCATGAAGGGGCAAAGGCCCA
>JBHIEQ010000477.1:0-1820 GCA_046760725.1 Gemmatimonadales bacterium | reverse complement strand
GGACGCGCACGCGGACCTCAGGGCCGAGTACGAGGGAACGCCCTTCTCGCACGCCTGCGTCATGCATCGTGTGCTGGACCGGGTGGATCTGACGCCGGTAGGCATTCGCTCGCTCACCGCCGAGGAGCGGGAAGTTATTCGGAAGCACGGCATCCCGGCGGTCTTCGCCGGCGAGCTCGGCAAACCCGACTGGATCGAGCGGGTGATGGGGACTCTGAGGGAACGCGTGTACGTGTCGATAGACGTGGACTACTTCGATCCGTCGCTGATCCCGTCAACGGGAACTCCGGAGCCGGGGGGAGGGTTGTGGTACCCCACACTCGAATTGGTGGAACGGGTCTTTCGCCAGCACACGGTACTGGGCTGTGACGTGGTCGAGCTCTCCCCCATACCCGGGCTCGTGGCCCCTGACTTCACAGCGGCCAAGCTGGTGTACAAGCTGATCGGCTATCGGCAGCGCTACGGCGGAGGCCGGAAACCTGAACGGGGATAACCCCGTTACGTGTGGTGAGCCATGGGAGCAGATTCAGTAGGTCTCTTGGTCGCCTTCAGCGCGGGGATACTCAGTTTCCTTTCTCCGTGCGTGTTGCCGCTTGTCCCGAGCTACGTGTCGTTCATCACGGGGCTGTCGCTGGACGAGCTGGGGGAGCGCCGCATGCTGGCCCTGACCCACGCGCTCTTCTTCATAGCCGGCTTCACGCTGATCTTCGTGGCACTCGGCGCCACCGCGACGCAGGTCGGGAGAGCACTGAATCACTATCAGTCGTGGATCGAGCGGATCGGGGGACTGCTGATCATCTTCTTTGGGTTGTATCTGTTGGGAGTGTTCCGCATCGGTGCGCTTGCGCGCGAGCAGCGAGCCCACTTCCAGGACAAGCCCGTGGGTTACCTGGGTAGCACGCTCGTGGGAGTCGCCTTCGGTGCCGGTTGGACACCATGCATCGGGCCGATCCTCGCCTCCATCCTCATGCTGAACATGGTGGAGGCCAGCCTGATGAAAGGCACCCTCCTGCTATTCGTCTATTCGATGGGGCTGGCGGTTCCCTTCGTGCTCGCCGCCGTCGCCGTTGAGCGGTTCATCAGCTGGTTCAAGAGATTCAGACAATACGTCCCGCTCACGACCAGGATCGCGGGTGGCGTTCTGGTCCTGGTCGGTGTGCTGCTGGCCAGTGGCTACTTCTCCGTCCTCGCCGGCTGGCTCCAGGGGCTGACTCCGGAGTTTCTCCGCTCGAGGCTCTAGGGACCTTGTCGCAACCGCCCGGCGCCCAGAGGTCGGCCGGGCGCTCTTGCGCGTTGGCGAGGACGCGCACCTACGCCGCCGCGCTCTCCATCTGAGGCGAGTACTTGCCGTAGCGGGCCGCGCCGTTGCACTTGGCCCGGTGGTAGAACATCCGCCGCCCTGTTTCGACGTTCGCGTCCCTTCCCGCCCATGCCTTGAGCGCAGGGTCCTGCAACGCGCGACCGTAGGAGAAACTCAGCTGCCAGGGATGACCCCCCATCGCGTTCATCGCGTTCAAGTGAGCGGTGGCGACCTCCGCGCTCTGGCCGCCCGACAAGAACACGATACCGGGAACCGCCGCGGGCACACAATTGCGCAAGCAGCGCACCGTAGCCTCCGCCACGCGCTTGACGTCCGCTTGAGTCGAGCACTCCTTGCCCGAAAGGACCATGTTCGGCTTGAGCAGAGTGCCGTCGAGTGAAACGCGATGGGCGTGGAGCTGGAAGAACACGCTCTTGAGTGTCGTCTCGGTTACCTCCTCGCACCTCTCGATCGTATGATCCCCGTCCATTAGTACCTCGGGCTCTACGATGGGTACGAG
>JBHIEQ010000476.1:0-1850 GCA_046760725.1 Gemmatimonadales bacterium | reverse complement strand
ATTTCCACGTACCCGGAGGTGTACCACCCGAACGCCGGGTTCGCGCGGGATCAGGCCCAGGCCGACCGGATCAACGAGCTGTACGGCGCGGCCGATCCCACTTGGACCAACGTGGCACCCTATGACGTCTTCGAGCGGGAGTTCGTAAAGGACCTGTTCGAGACCGGACGGCAGCAGGTCTATTCGGGGAGCGTCACGGGCGGCGGCGACATCATCAACTACTACGTGTCGGGTCGGTTCGCGCAGGACAACGGACCGTTTGGCGGTACCGAGCTCGGGCCTGCGCGGGATTTCAACCGCAGGATCCAGGGTAACTTCAACCTTACGATCTTCCCGCGTGAGCGCCTGAGCTTCCGAGTAGGCGGAATGTTCACCGACAGCCGGCATGAGCTGCCCAACAACGGTAATAACATTTTCGGTGTGGTCTCGCTTGCCATGTTCGGCAAGCCTGAGGCTGCGTGGTGTGACGACATCGACGGCGACGGCACCCAGGACGTTGCGGGCCGCATAGGGAATACGATGCCGCTGTGCGAGGAGTCCGGCAACCCGACCGGCCAGATCGCCTTCATGACGGTGCGTGAGTCGATGCAGCAGGTGACCGCGCAGGACGCCGAGCACTTCAACGGCAATTTCACGGCGACTTACCAGGCCGCTCAGTCCTTGAACTTGGAGGCGACGTTCGGCCTTGACGCGACCAACGGCCGTTCGTTCGAGTTCGCGCCCTTCGGTTACGATCTCGACAAGTTCACCGGCAACAACGTGCTTGGTTTCCGGAACATCGGTAGCCGCAACCACCGCGAGCTGACGCTCGATGTCAAGGGCATCTGGAACGCCCGGATGGGCAGTATGACATCCGCGTTCACGGCCGGCGGACAGGGATTCATTTCCAATACCAAGACCTCCGGCGGATTCGGTTCGCAGTTCCCGGGGCCGGGTCTCGAGGTGGCCGGAGCCGCCGCCAACCAGAGTCTCCGCGAGGGCTTCATAGAGACCGTGAACATCGGTCTCTTCGCCCAGGAGCAGATCGGTGTGAACGACTGGATTTATATCACTGGCGGCGGCCGGTGGGACCGCAACAGCGCATTCGGTGAGAACACGGGCGGCGCGTTCTATCCCAAGGCGTCGATCTCCGTGATTCCCAGCGACATGCCGACATGGGGCAGCACAACGCTGTCCACCATGCGCCTGCGCGCGGCACTCGGAAGGTCGGGGCTCCAGCCGGGGGCGTTCGACAAGTTCACGACCTTCGGTCCCGGACCGACGTCGGAGGGACCGGGTCTCCAGCCGCGCAACCTGGGCAACGAGGACCTGGCGCCCGAGAAGTCCCTCGAGATCGAGTTGGGCGCCGAGCTGGGCATATTCGACGACCGCGCAGCGTTCGACGTCACCTACTGGAAGCGCACCACGACGGACGCTCTGGTGAACCAGCAGTTCCCGCTCACGGGAGGCTTCCAGAATCCCCAGCTGGTCAACATCGGCGAGCTGGAAGGGAAGGGCTGGGAGCTCAAGTTCGACTGGCTCGCGCTCGACCTGGAGAACCTGTCAGTCGGCGTCTTCGCCAACGGGTCGTACCTCAAGGAGCGAATCGTAAGCATGGGCACGGCGCCCCCGATCAAGGTCGGAGGCTCGTATCCGCGGTACCGAAACTTCCTGAAGGGTCCGGAAGACACCGATGGTGACGGCGTGGTAGATACCTACTACGCGCCGGGCGCGTTGTTCGGCGCGGCACTGGTCGATTATACGCCTGGCTCCACCGTACCGTTCGACACGAACGGTGACGGTCAGCCCGACACTGAGGCGGAGTTCAAGGCGTTCCTGACCGGGACCCCGTCCGTCTCGCTCTCCAGCGC
>JBHIEQ010000475.1:0-1851 GCA_046760725.1 Gemmatimonadales bacterium | reverse complement strand
GTCATGTCGAACAAACCGGTGTCCTCGGGCGAGATCATTCCCCTCGCGACCAACACGTCCTCGATCCACTGGACCAGCGATTCCCAGTAGTCGCTCCCCATGAGAATGATCGGCAGGTCACCGATCCTCCCCGTCTGCTTCAGCGTGAGCGCCTCGAACAGCTCGTCGAGAGTGCCGAAGCCGCCCGGAAAGAAAATAAACGCCGAGGAGTACTTCACGAGCATCGTCTTCCGAACGAAGAAGTACCGGAAGTTCACGAGTCGATCTATGTAGGCGTTCGCCGTCTGCTCGTGAGGAAGCTCGATGTTGAGACCGACGGACAGCGTGCCGCCCTCGCGGGCGCCCCGGTTCGCAGCCTCCATGATCCCGGGACCCGCTCCGGTCAACACGGCGAAACCGGCTTCGCCCAACTTGCGTGCCGTCTCCACCGCCAGCTGGTACATGGGATCGTCGCCGTCGGAGCGAGCGGACCCGAAGATGGTCACCGCGTCCTTCACATCGGACAGCTCGTCGAAACCCTCGACGAACTCACCGAGAATGCGCAGCACCCTCCAGGGATCTGTCTGCGTGAACTCTCGCGGCTCGAGTGCCGTGACCGCCTGAAACAGCCTCTGGTCGGCCGTGACACGAGGTGGGCGAGGAGGACCCTGCTCGCTCGAGCTATCGCCCGAGGATTTCGATGGCTGTCGCATGGTCGTCGGGAACGTTGTAGAAGAAAGGTGATAGTCTCACGTGGCCGGGCCTGGCATCGGCCACGACTCCTGCGTCGGAGAGACGCTTCACCATGTCGCGCGGCCGGTCGTGCGGGATCATCACGATGGCACTCCGTTCCTCGCTGCGCCTTGCCGCCTTGGGAGCCAAACCCGCCGCCTTGGCCTTCGCTATCAGATCCTCGGTGAGCCCGAGTGTCACATCGCGGACCGCCGGGATCCCTATCTCTCGAAGGACCTCCAGACCGCCCAGCTGCGTGTACACTGCCGCCAGAGCGGGCGTACCCTGCTCGAACCTGCGCGCATCGGGGTGCCAATCGAGGGAGGCGGGATCGAAGTCGAACTGCCTCCCACTCGCGAACCAACCCGTGACACTCGGCTCGAGTTCTTCGATGAGTCCCCCGCATACGTAGAGAAACGCTATCCCGGGACCCCCCAGGAGCCACTTGAGACCGCCGGCCGAGAGGAAATCGACCTCGGTGTCATGCACCTGGAGGGGCAGCTGGCCCACGCTCTGATAGGCGTCGATGTAGCACAACGCCCCGCGTCGATGGGCGAGCCGTGCCACGGCCCCGATGTCCTGTATCGCTCCGGTGGTGAAATAGACGTGCGACGTGGCGACGAGCGCGGTCCGGTCGTCCACCGCCCGCTCCAGCATCTCCAGCGGCACGGAGATGCCGTCGGGGCTCTTTACCACCACCACCTCCAACCCGAGACGCTCCTTAGCGAGCCACTGGTACGCCACCGTTGGGAAATCCAGATCGGTGGTCACCACCTTGGGTCTGTCGGCGTAGTTCAGGACACTCGCCAGCACTGCGGTCGCAGTGGAGATCGAAGCATGGAGCGCGATCTCCTTCTCGTGTGCTCCGATTACCTCAGCGTAGCCCCGGCGAAGCTCGGCCAGAGCCTCCCACCACACGTCATACCACGCGGCCGCACCGCGCGCTTCCCACTCGTCCAGAAACACCACCTTGTCTGATTCTTCAACATAACCCCGACCAAAGGCATCCGGATATTCCGAATAGACAATCACATGATTAATATGCTGAGGAACCCTTGTCAGCGACCTCAACGGTGCCGCGGTTGTCCTGCCAAAGGTGCCCATCAGGTAATGGGTAACCTGGCCATCAGGAGCGTTAGC
>JBHIEQ010000474.1:0-1854 GCA_046760725.1 Gemmatimonadales bacterium | reverse complement strand
AATGATAGTGATATTCCGATTCGTGAACACACAGATGTCCGCCGCGATCTCCAGCGCCTGCCGCACGATGTCGCGCGCGCCGAGCCCGTCGATCGTGAGAAGGGCGCGAGCAGCGGCGAGCGCATAGTTGCCGCCACTCCCGATCGCCAGTATCCCGTCGTCGGGTTCTATCAACTCGCCGCTTCCACTCACGAGAAAGCCGCTCTCCTTGTTCGCCGCGACGAGCAGCGCATCGAGCCGACGCAACACCCGGTCGCTGCGCCAGTCCTTCGCGAGCTCGACCGCCGCACGAGCGAGGTTGCCGGGATAGCGCTCCAGCTTCTCCTCGAACTTCTCGAACAACGTGAACGCGTCGGCCGCAGCACCCGCGAACCCCGCGAGCACCTTGCCGCCGGCCAGCTCGCGCACCTTGTTGGCGTGGGCCTTCATGACGGTCTCACCCACCGTCACCTGTCCGTCACCGCCCATCGCGACCCTGCCGTCCTTACGGACGCAGAGAATGGTCGTACCGCAATAGTGTGAATCACGCATGCCAGTGAACCTCATCGCCTCTGCTCGCCTGCACCGCCTTCCATGGCCCCCCATCGCCTCTCTCTCACGCCCTCGGATGCGCCTTCTGATAGACCTTCTTCAGTCTCTCCACGCTCGTGTGCGTGTAAACCTGCGTCGTGCTGAGCGACGCATGGCCCAACAGCTCCTGCACCGCCCTGAGATCGGCGCCCGCGTCGAGCAGGTGTGTCGCGAAGCTGTGCCTCAGGCTGTGTACCTTCAGACCCGACCTCTCGTCGAGCACCCTGAGATACCGGCGCACCAGGTGTTGCAGGCCGCGCGGCGAGAGTCGCGCGCCCCGGAGCGTCAGGAACACCGCCCGCCGGTCCCCTCTTCCCGAAGCCAGGCGCGCGAGCAAATCCTCCCTCTCACCGTAATATCGTCGCAGCGCTCGGGCTGCGTGACCCCCGAGCGGCACGATGCGCTCCTTGCGTCCCTTTCCCCTGACCCTCACCTGCTCGCTCACTACGTCCACATCGGCGAGGTTGAGGCCGGCAACCTCAGACAGTCGCATGCCCGTGGCATAGAACAGCTCGAGCAGGGCGAGGTCCCTAGCGGCGGCGAACCCGCCTTGCCCGGCGAATGCCTCCGCGTACTCGAACATCACCTCCACCTGCGCCCGATCCAGCACCGCGGGAAGTCTGCGATCCGCCTTGGGAAGCCTTACCGACCTTGCCGGGTTGACCGGCATGCCGTGCCGCAGATTGAGGAACCGGTAAAATGTCCTGAGCGCCGAAACCGCCCGGGCAACCGAACGCTTCCGCATGCCGCGCCTGCCCAGCTCCCCCATGAAGGCCCTGATCGCGAGACGATCCACCGTCTCCCAACTCCAGCGCTCGGGCGCACCGTAGTAGTCGTCGCAGAACGCCTGGAAGAGATCCACGTCGCGGGCGTAAGCCCGCACCGTGTTGGGAGAGTCGTTCCTCTCCTTCGCGAGGTAGAGGATGAACTCCTCGACCTCGGGTCGCCGCTCGCCGGCCGACCGCCCACGCGGGGAAACGCCCATCCGTCTCACGCCGGGACGGGAGCCACGCGCCCCCTGAACTCCCGCATCGCCCCGAGCGCGCGCTCGGCGAGGAGCTCCTTTCTGCGTCGTCGATCGCGCACCTTCGCCTCGAGCGGCGGCAGCAGCCCGAAGTTCGCGTTCATGGGCTGGAAGTGCCTCGGATCCGCCTCATGTACGTAGCGCACCAGCGCTCCCAGCATCGTCTCGGGCGGCGGAATGTCTACGTCCAGGCCCTCCAGGAGGCGCGCCAAGTTGATGCCCGCCAAGAGTCCGGTCCCGAGCGATTCGGTGTAGCCCTC
>JBHIEQ010000473.1:0-1870 GCA_046760725.1 Gemmatimonadales bacterium | reverse complement strand
GCCAGCTTGCGGGCGAGGATCTTCCCTGGCCACTCGACGCACCGCTCAGGGACGATATCTCGACGGACGAGATCACTCCCGCGTACGTCTGCTACTACCACGACTCCACGCTGGGCGATTTCCCCTACCTGGGGCTTAGGGCGGGCGGCGAGTTCCCCGTCGGGCCGGGTGCCGTGAGGGCTGGCGGATTCGTCTGTTCGGTGAGCGGGAAGCGGCGCGGCAAAGGCTCATCCCGCGAGCAGTCTCCGTATGCGGAGCAGTGCGCCGGAATTCGTCTGGTGATAGCGGAAAACATCGAGCGCATCTACCGCGAGAACTGCCAGAACTTGGGCATCCTGACCAGCACCGACTTCGGTCTGATCGGACGGTTGCGACGCGGAGAGGAGATCCCGCTTTCCGAGTTCACCGAGGGTCACGGGGAGATCACGCGAGGCATCATCGAGTACGGCGGACTCTTTCAGTACAATCTGGCTCGTCTTGAGGGAAACGTGGCCGTACCGCCGGTCGAGACCAAACCGCGCCCGATGACGCTCGCGGAGAAAATCATCGCGCGACACTGGGTGAGGAGCCTTGCCGACGACGAGGTAGGCGTGCCGGCCTTGAGGCCGGGAGATGAGGGATTCGCTCGCACCGATGTCCGGTTCAGCCACGAGTATGTCACTCCCATGGCTGCGATTTTCTGGGAGCAGAAGGTGGGTCGCGACGAAAAGGTGGTCGATCCGGAATCGGTTTTCATGTTCCGCGATCACTTGACTTACCTCGAGCTCGCGATGACTGAGGAGCGGAAGAGCCAGGGTCTGCTAGACATCGCACTCGAGCTGAAGCGAAAGCAGGAGGAGTTCGCCGAGCGGCAGGGGATCAAGCTCTACGGAGAACTGCCGCGGCTCGGGCCGCGGATGCTCGTCCAGGGCTCCGAGGCAATATGTCACTCGAAGATCCTGGAGCAGCATGCCAAGCCGGGCGACCTGGTGGTGGGTACGGACTCACATACGCCCCACGCGGGGGCAATCGGGTGTCTGGCGTTCGGCGTCGGAACCACCGCCATCTTCAACTCGTGGCTCACGAAAGACGTCCGTATCAAGGTACCGCGCTCGGTTCTGGTTCGCGTTAACGGACAGAAGCCGGCCAACGTGACCGCCAAGGATTTCATGCTCCAGATCCTGAGGCATCCCTATGTGAAGAACGGGCATGCGATCGGGAAGGTAGTGGAGTACGCAGGTCCGGCCGTCGAGGAGCTGGACGTGGACGAGCGCGCGACGATGACCAACATGGCGGCTGAAGTGGGTGCGTTCACGGGGATTATCCGGCCCGACGAGAAAGCGGTCGAGTTCCTCAAGCGTGAGCGAGGGATGGATCCCACTCACGCCCGCTCTCTGCTCGAGGGTCTTTACTCGGATCAAGACGCTGAGTACGAGGAAACCATCGAGATCGACGCCAAGGACTTGCGCCCCATGATCG
Organism: Gemmatimonadales bacterium; assembly: GCA_046760725.1. Taxonomy (GTDB): domain Bacteria; phylum Gemmatimonadota; class Gemmatimonadetes; order Gemmatimonadales; family GWC2-71-9; genus JBHIEQ01. The sequence continues at coordinate 412 of JBHIEQ010000473.1, read as the reverse complement.
CGCTTCCGGGTGACCCGGGAAACGGTCTGTTCGTGGAGGAGCTGGGCGATCCGGTCAAGATCGACATTGCATATGCCGGTTCGTGTACGGCGGGGAAGAAGTCCGACATGGACATGTACGCCAGGGTCTTCGCAGAAGCCCTCGAGCGAGGCCGCAGGGTGCATCCCGACGTGGAGTGTTACATCCAGTGCGGGTCGCAGGAGGTCAAGCGCTACTGCGAGGAGAAGGGGTACCTCGACGTCTTTCACCAAGTGGGAGCCCGCTTCATAGAGCCGTCATGCGGAGCGTGCATCAACGCGGGGCCCGGGGTTTCCTACGATCCGGAGACAGTGACCGTGAGCGCGATCAACCGCAACTTCCCTGGCCGCTCGGGTCCGGGACGGCTCTATCTGGCTAGCCCGTTCACGACGGC
>JBHIEQ010000472.1:0-1890 GCA_046760725.1 Gemmatimonadales bacterium | reverse complement strand
GGGAGACGCTGCGACTCGAGTCCGTGGACGTGTTTCACGCAGGAGACCACACGTTCGCACTGGAGAAGGGTTTCAGAGCGGTGGCGTTTGCGGACCTCTTCAAGGCCATCGAGCCGCTGTGAGTGAAACACGAGATGGCCGTCGCCGTCCGCGGACAATCGCCTGATGTCGGTCGACAATAGCCTGTTGGCCGTCGACAATCCACGGTTGGCGACGGACAATAGCCTGTTGGCGATGGACAATCGGCCGTTGGCGATGGACAATGGGCTGTTGGCGATCGACAATTGGCCGTTGGCGATAGACAATGGCCCGTTGTCCGTACCTGGCTCACGGCCGTAAGTGCTTTCGTGGCAAGCGGTTAGGGCATCCGGCTTCGCGTAGTGCCGTATCGGGGGACGGTCCGATGGCCTCGTGCGGGGCCCCTCCATGCGCTCGATGGGAACCTCGTCGCAGACGGGACTGTGGCAGGATCTAGTGGTCGGCTTTAGATTTTCGCACCATAATCTAAAGTAGGATAACGAAACCGGCCACGGTGCGACGATGGCAGTTTCTGACCAGCAAGTCCTGGAACTCAACCCATGGTGGCGAGAGGCCACGGCCATTGACCGAGACCCGACGGTCCGGGCGTTTGAGTCCCGCACCCTGCGCTGGGACCCACCGGTGCTGGGCTCGATCGAGCTGGGCCCGCGTCGCGTCCACACCCTTCGTGGGCCCCGGCAAGTCGGGAAATCCACCACCGCAAAACGCCTGATCCGCAAGCTACTCGAATCGGGCGAGCGCCGGATTCTCTATTTCCCGTTCGACCTCTCAAGGGAGAAGGCCGACATCGCGGAAGCCGTCCGTCGTGCTCGGCAGCTGCACCCCGATCCCGGCGGGCCGTGGTTCCTGTTCCTCGACGAGATCACAACGATTCCGGACTGGCAGCTGGGCGTGAAGTTTATCGTGGACAACGGTCCCGCAGAGGACGACTTCATCCTCTGCACCGGCTCCGCCGCCCGGAAGGTCGGCAGCGAGCGGCTTCCGGGCCGAAGGGGCGCGGGCCGGCACTATGTACAGCTGCCGGTTTCGTTCCGCGATTTCTGCCGCCAGGCAGTCCGCCTCGACATCCCCGACGAAGTGCTCAGGCCGGAAGATGCGTTCACGGCTTCAGGAATGACTCTGCTACGCAGGCTGAACCTGGCCTACGCTGAACTCGAACGGGCCTGGCGTGCTTACCGTGAGACCGGCGGGTTTCCGGCGGCGCTCGAGGACTACCTGACCGAGGGGCCGGTTCAGGACCGCACGATCGAGATGCTTTGGGACATCATTGCGGGCGATGTCCGCGACCTCGGTCGTGATGCGGTAGCGACGCTGAAGCTGCTGGAGCGTGTGACCCGGTCCCTCGGCGCGCCGCTGTCGTGGCACTCCCTGGCGCAGGACATGGGTGTCACCCAGCCAACCGCCCGCGACTATGTGCGCGTGCTGGCTGAGTCGTTCATGCTCATCGTGGTCTTCGCGTGGGACGCGGGCGGCAAGGGACTTAGCGCGCAGCGGCAGCGCAAGGTGTACTTCATCGATCCGCTGGTGGCGCGCGTGCCGCAGCTCTTGGTGCCGGGTGGCTCCCGGCCGGCTGAGGATGCAGCCCGGGAGGCGCTGGTCGCGACCGCCCTATTTCGCTCCGCGACCGACCGGCTGCTCCAAGCCGAGCCGTTGACGGGGGCGTTGGGCTTCTGGAAATCCGGACGCGGTACCGAGGTGGACTTCGTGGTCGCCGAACGGCGAGCCGGAACAAGTACGCGGCGCCTGCCGATCGAAGTGAAGGGGGACAATGCTCCTTCGATCGCGAACGCGCGCCGCTCTCTGCGCGCCGCCTTCGGCCGGGGGATCGTCGTCACGGCAAGCGTCTTCGAG
>JBHIEQ010000471.1:0-1903 GCA_046760725.1 Gemmatimonadales bacterium | reverse complement strand
AGTCGATGGTGCTGCTCAAGAATGAGGGGGCAGTCCTCCCCCTCTCGGAGGACCTCGGTTCGATCGCTGTGATCGGTCCGCTGGCGGACAACCAAACGGATCTCCTGGGCTCGTGGCACGCACAGGGTCGAGCCGAGGACGTGGTGACCGTACTCGCGGGTATTCGGCATCGCGCCGCCCCAACCACCACCGTCAGCTATGCCCAAGGCTCCACGGTCACCGGGCTGGAGCGTGATGGGTTCGCCGAAGCCGTGGAGATTGCGCGCAGTGCCGACGTGGCGATTGTCGTGATCGGCGAACGAGAGTTCGAGACGGGAGAGGCGGCATCGCGCACCCAGCTCGGCCTGCCCGGGGTGCAACAGGAGTTGATCGAAGCGGTCCACGAGACCGGTACGCCGGTGGTGGCGGTCATCATGAGCGGACGGCCGCTCACCATTGCCTGGCTGGCGGAGAACGTGCCCGCCATCCTTCAGGCGTGGCACCCCGGCATTCAAGGCGGCAACGCGGTGGCGGACCTGCTCTGGGGAGATTTCAATCCCAGTGGCAAGCTGCCGGTTTCGTTCCCGCGCTCGGTCGGTCAGATCCCCATCTACTACAGCCATGACATGACGGGGCGTCCACGAACCGATGAGAGATACACGTCAAAGTACCTCGACTCACCCAATACGCCGCTGTATCCGTTCGGCCATGGACTGAGCTATACCACCTTCGAGTACGGCGACCTGGTGCTGAGCGCCGACACGATCTCGACGGACGGGACCATCACGGTGAGCGCAACGGTGACGAACACGGGCAACCTCGCCGGCGCCGAAGTCGTGCAGCTCTACATCCGTGACCCCGTCGCCAGCGTCGTCCAGCCCGTCAAGAAACTCCGAGGTTTCACGAAGATCTTGTTAGAGCCGGGCGAACGGCGGACCGTTCGGTTCACCCTCGGTCCGCGTGAGCTCGGATTCTACGATCGGGACACGGAGTGGGTGGTGGAGCCCGGTGCGTTCACCGTGTGGGTCGGCTGGAGCTCCGCAGAGGGACTGGAAGGTAGCTTCGTCGTCCGAGGGAACTGAGGGCGAGGGAACCGTTTCCGGGATTCGGCGATTGACTGAAGAGAGCGTGGGGAAGATCGCGCCAACTCGTGCTGCAGGCGTCTGAAGGTATCGTGAACACACTCGGAGCAAGACTTGGCGCAGTCATCGTGGTACTCGGGATGTCCGGGTGTGCGAACAACTACGGTTGGCTGAGCGAAGACGTGCATCCTCTAGGTCCGACGCTCCAGATCGTCAACAATACCAGTCTGGAGTATCGGGTCACGGTGGGTATCGGGGTCGTGGTCCAGTCACGCCCCGGTCAGACGAATTGCATTCGAGTGGGCACGCGCAGCGAGGCGCGGATCATGCGAGTCTTCGCGATGGCGAGCTCGGTCGCGTACTATACGCCGCCCGAGAACCTGATGAGTGCACCGGGGTGGATCCTCGAGATCGGGCAGCAGCCGAAGTACGACGTGCTGTCGCTCCGCCCGGCGGAGCCCTGCATGCGCTGACGACGGCTTGCCACATCGAAGACAGTCAATAGCCGGTCAGTCTGACGATCCCAAACCACTCTTCGACGTCGTTGGGATCCTGTGAGTAGGAATCTTCCAGACCAAACTTCCACCACGCATCGAGAAACTCATGGATGATCACCCCGGCACTGGGGGATGACGACGTCGCCACGTCCTGAACGTTCTGCACCAGACCCACGGCCTGCTCGGTTTCCGTGTTCCCCCCATAGCCGTAGTTAGGCGGGCCGACATGAGCGGCATTCGGCGACACACTCAAGCCCGTTTCCGTGATGAGGAGCGGCCGATCGGGAAAGCGGGATTTCAGCTCCTCGATCCACCCTTGCAGGAGTGTTCCTGACACGCTGCCTG
>JBHIEQ010000470.1:0-1903 GCA_046760725.1 Gemmatimonadales bacterium | reverse complement strand
CGCAAGCACGTTGCCCGACCTGGCAGTCGCCGGCGAGCTCAGGCGCTTCAACCCGAATATGAAGAGCGTGGCGGACAAGAGATACAGAAGCTTGATCGCCGCCGTCATTTCTCGCCCTCCGGCTTCTTCTTGAACATCCTGAGCATCCGATCGGTGACCATGAAACCGCCGACCACATTGATCATCGCGAATATCACGGCGATGAGGCCGAGTGCGGACGCGAGCCGCGTCTCACCACTGCCGGCCACGATCAGAGCACCGATGATGGTGATCCCGGAGATCGCGTTCGAGCCCGACATCAACGGTGTATGAAGAGTGGGCGGAACCTTCGTGATGACCTCGAACCCGACGAACATCGCCAGCACAAACACCACGAAGAGCCCAACCAAGGCTTCCAACATCAGCTAGTACCTCCCTCCATCAGCTGCCTGACGGTCTCGTTCACCACCCGCCCTTCATGGGTGATGCAGGTACCGCCAATGATCTCATCCTCGAAATTCAGAGCGATTTCGCCTTCCTTGATCACCAGCGCGAGGAAGCTGGAGAGATTGCGCGCGTACATCTGGCTCGCGTGGAACGGCATCGAGGACGGCAGGTTCACCGGACCCATGATGAGCACGCCGTGATGCGTCACATTTTCTCCGCCACGGGTCAGCTCACAGTTGCCTCCCATCTCAGAGGCCAAATCGACGATCACCGATCCCGGCCGCATGTCTCGCACCATCGCCTCTGTGATGAGCATGGGCGCCCGCTTCCCCGGCACTAATGCCGTGGTGATCACTGCGTCCACGTTCTTCACGGCCTCGTGGATCAGCTCCTGCTCCCGCCTGTGCTGCTCCTCAGAGAGCTCCTTGGCGTAACCGCCTTCGCCCTCTCCCACGGCCGCAAGCTCGCCAGCCTCCAAGAACTTGGCGCCGAGACTCTCTATCTGCTCCTTTACCTCGGGGCGCACGTCGAACGCCTGAACGACCGCTCCCAGGCGGCGCGCAGTGGCGATCGCCTGTAGCCCCGCAACCCCCGCCCCCAGCACGAGCACCCTCGCTGGCGCAACGGTCCCCGCGGCCGTCACCAGCATCGGGAAGAACTTGTTCAGGTGGGCGGCGGCGAGCAGCGCGGCCTTGTACCCCGCAACCGTGCTCATCGCGGATAGGACGTCCATGCTCTGCGCACGCGAGATGCGTGGAAGCGCATCAAGGCTGAAGCTCGTCACTCCCACCCGCGCGAGATCCCTCACGAGCGCATGATCGGTGAGCGGCTGCAGCATACCGACCAGCACCGAACCCTCCCCAAGCCAGCCAATCTCGTCCCGACCCCCTGCGTCCCGGTTCAGAGGTCGCTGCACCTTGAGAATCAGGTGGGCGCTCTTCCACAGTCCCTCTGCCTCCCCCGTCACCTCGGCACCCGCCGCACGGTACGCCTCGTCAGTGTAGCCGGCCTCGACACCCGCCCCCTGCTCCACCCGCACCATCACGCTTTCGCCCACGAGACGCTTCACGACGTCCGGAGTGAGCGCCACCCGCCGCTCACCCGGCACCGTCTCTTTGGGAACAGCTATGATCACAGTCCCGACTCCTTGTTTTCAGTCTGATTCGCTACGACACGGGGAGCGGGCGCAGCGAGCATGTACGCCGTACCGCGACCGGCGGCCGCCCCCTGAGGGAAAGGCCCGGCCCGCTCGAGACGGCGGGACATCACTCCCCACTCCCCACTCCCCGATTTCAATGGATCTCAGTTTCGCTTCTCAGTGTACTCCATCAGCTCTCGGATCGGCAGCGGAACGTGCGGCCCGAACAGCTCTCCAAGAGGTACGCTCAACACCTGCGGTCGGGGGCCCGGCGCGCCTTGGGACCCTGCGGAACCAGCCGCACCGTCGGGACCTTTCTGCCCCCCCGGGCCGTCCGCG
>JBHIEQ010000469.1:0-1906 GCA_046760725.1 Gemmatimonadales bacterium | reverse complement strand
AAGACGGGCGCCGACGCTCTCATGTACCACTGGATTTGGGAGAAGGGCTACGCACTGGGCTACCGTTGGGCGGAGGCCGGATGGATCCTCGAGGACAACACCGCGATGATCAACGCCGCCGAACGCCTTGGCTTCCGTGCGTACAAGACCCTCCGCTTCTACGACCGCCCCCTGTGAAGGCGTTCGTTACCGGCGCCACCGGTTTCGTCGGGTCACATCTCGTTGAGGAACTCCTCCGGAGAGGCGACGACGTCACGTGCCTCGTAAGATCGCCCGCCAAACTGAGAGACCTGTTTCCGGAACACCCCCCACACTTGGTGCGAGGTGACCTCGACGACGAGCAAGCGATACTCCGAGGGGCTGAAGGAGCCCAGATCATGTTTCACCTGGCCGGCGCAACCGCCGCTCGGAACGCCGCGCAGTTCATGCAGACAAATGCCGCGGGCACGCAGAAAGTGATAGGGGCCGCGGAGAAGTGCGCACCCGGAGCTCGCTTCGTGCACCTGAGCAGCCTCACCGCAGCCGGGCCTTCGAGGACCGGACGACCCCACGGCGAAGACGAGCCGCCCCGGCCCGTGAGCGCGTACGGCGCGAGCAAGCTCGCGGGCGAGGATGCAATCAGACAATCGCAGCTCTCATGGACGATCATCCGCCCACCGGGCGTGTACGGACCGCGCGACAAGGAGTTCGCCCGCGCGTTCAAGCTAGCGCGCTGGGGAGTGTTTCCCATGCTGGGCCGGCCTGAGCAGGAACTCTCTCTCATCCACGTCCGCGACCTCGTGAAAGCCATCACGGCCGTACTCGCGGAGGGCACCGAGAGACGCACGTACTTCGCGGCTCATCCGGAGATTCTCACGGCGAGAGCCGTAGCCCAAGAGATCCACCGAGCTGTGCGGGAAGTCGTGGGCTCCCCCAAGAGGTCCGGCGAGCCGGTGATCGTCCCGCTCCCGAGCTGGATCTCCCGACCCACGCTCGCGGCTATCGGAGCGGCCGCCCGCGTCGCGGGACGCACGACTCTTCTTTCCTCCGACAAGGCCAACGAGTTCCTGGCCGAAGCGTGGACCTGCTCCCCCGCAGCACTGGAGCGCGATACGGGTTGGAAAGCGACCATCTCGCTGAAGAGCGGCGCCCGCCAAACGGCCGTCTGGTATCGGGACAACAACTGGCTGTGAACCCGATCGACAGGCTGATCGGCGGCTACCTGGCCTTCGTCACCGTCGTGATTGTGCTGCGCGGCGGCCTCGCGGACTCGCGTAACTGGTGGCTACTCACAGCGCATGTGCTCTTCGGCGTCTTGTTGTTTCTCTTCTCTCGCCTCAGAGAGAGCGACCGCATCGGCCGCCCGGTGCACGATCTCTATCCGCTGCCCTTACTCCTCGGACTCTACGCAGAGTTGGGCGTCTTGAGCGTACAACTCGGCGAGACGGCCACATACGCGCGGGATGCAGTCATCCAGGGCTGGGATCAGGCGATCTTTGGGAGCCAGGTGTCCTACTCCTGGATTCGCTCGACACCGTCTGTCTTCTGGTCGGGGCTCCTGCACCTGGCGTACTTCGCCTACTACCCGATCGTCTTCCTGGGACCGGTACTGCTGGTGGCGCGCGGGCGCAATCAAGCCGGGAGACAGGTGCTGTTCACCACGATGATCGCGTTCGTGGTGAGTTATGTCGTCTTCGTGCTCTACCCGGTCGCGGGCCCGAACTACGCCTTCGACCACCCTACCGGACCGGTCCGCGAGGTGTGGAGCGCGCGGCTCGTCTATTGGGTGCTCGGCCGAGGATCGTCCTTCGGCGCGGCCTTCCCGTCGTCGCACGTGGCTGCGACGGTGGCCGCCATCATTGCGCTGTATAGAGAATGGCGACCACTCGCCGCCGGGTTCCTGATCCCGGCCATCCTGATGGTGATA
>JBHIEQ010000468.1:0-1916 GCA_046760725.1 Gemmatimonadales bacterium | reverse complement strand
CTCGGTGTATTTCCCCACGACGGCGATTCTCACCTGGTCCGCCGGTTCTATCACCTTTCGCACCATCGCCGCCCACGGTCTCAGGTCGGGTTCCTTGCCCTCCAGGCCCAGCCTCTGGCACACGAGCCGGTCCAGGCGCTGCTCGTTGAGCCTGAGCGGCACCTCGTAGATCGTCTCCACGTCGGGGTTCTCGATCACGCAGTCGGGATCCACGTTGCAGAAGAGCGCGATCTTTCGCTTGATCTCGTCACCCAGTGGGGTTTCCGCCCGACAGATCAGCATGTCCGGCTGGATTCCGATCTCCATCAGCTCTCTCACCGAGTGCTGGGTGGGCTTCGTCTTGAGCTCGCCGGTGGCCGCGATGAACGGCACGAGCGTGAGGTGGATGAACAGCACGTTCTCGCGGCCGATGTCCTGGCGGAACTGCCTGATCGCCTCGAGGAACGGCAGCGACTCGATGTCGCCCACCGTGCCGCCGATTTCCGTGATCACCACGTCCCGATCGGGTGAGAGGCGGCGGATCGATGCCTTTATCTCGTCGGTGATGTGTGGGATCACCTGAACGGTGCTGCCGAGGTATTCGCCGCGGCGCTCCTTGGTGATGACCGACAGGTAGATCCTTCCGGTGGTGATGTTGTTCACCTGTGACAGCGAGCGGTCGATGAACCGCTCGTAGTGACCCAGGTCGAGGTCGGTTTCGGCGCCGTCGTCGGTCACGTACACCTCGCCGTGCTGGAACGGCGACATCGTGCCGGGATCCACGTTGATGTAAGGGTCGAACTTCTGGATCGTGACACTCAGGCCTCGCTCCGCCAGGAGTCGGCCGAGTGATGCGGAAGCGATTCCCTTCCCGAGCGAGGAGACCACCCCGCCCGTTATGAAGATGTATTTCGCGCTCATCGGTCCACCCCGCTGCTCGTGCCCACCAGGTATTCCTCCGCTAAAGCTAAGTCGGCCATGGTGTCGATGGACGGCCATGCCGGCCCCGGTACGCGGGTGACCCCGATGGGGATCCCGTGGGCCAGCGGCCGCAGTTGCTCCAGTCGCTCTTCGCACTCCGAGGCTGACGCGGGAAGCGCCGCCCACTCCACGAGCGCCCTCCTCGTATATGCGTACACCCCAACGTGTTGCAGTATCTCGACCGAGCCCTCCAGCGAGTGTCTCCAGGGGCCCACGCGCCAGAACCCGACCGCTCTTCCCGAGTTCGACACGGCCACTTTGACGCGGGCGGGATCGGTGAGGGCCCCCTGCCCCGGCTCGAGCGGGACCGCGGTGGTGCCTATGGGGTCGCCCCGTGCGATCCGGTCCAGGGCGCCCCCGGCTGCAGCGCGTGTAACGAACGGTTCGTCCCCTTGGATGTTGAGGATCGTGTCGAAGCCCGCGTACTCCGGCCGCGCGGCCACCTCGGCCACGCGCTCCGTGCCGCTGGTGTGTGCGGGGCTCGTGAGCACGGCGTCCACGTCCAGGTGGGAGACGGCTTTCAGGACGCGTTCGTCGTCCGCCGCCACCGCGATTGTCGCATCCAGCGACAGGCTCTGGATGCGGCGCGCGACCGCCGCGATGAGAGGCTCACCGGCGAGGAGACAAAGGGGCTTATGGGGAATTCTGGTCGAACCCAGGCGGGCCGGAACGACAACAAGGAGGTGCACGGCGAAAACTAATAGGGCCGCGAGGCGGAGTCAAAATGCGTGCCACGGCGTAGCCCGGGATCGGGCCGGAGCTCCCAACCGGTTGACCTGCAACGAGATGATTCCGGTTGCAGCCAGGTGCTCACACGATCACAGCGCCCCGCTTCGAGGCCAGCCGTTCGTTTCCCGGCCAGCGAGTGGCGGGCAACGAGTTGCGAACCGCGGGGGGCGCCTGCAACGGGCCGATGTCAATTCACAACGGGGTGACGCGAAGCGACATCAGGTCGC
>JBHIEQ010000467.1:0-1922 GCA_046760725.1 Gemmatimonadales bacterium | reverse complement strand
ATTGAACGGGCGGGCAAGGAAAGCGACACCGATTCTGCCCGCCGACTGCTCTCCGAGGCTCTGCGAGAGCACGCAGCCGTGTTGGCACATCTTGAGAGGTCGGAGGCGTAAACCCCGATGTCGGCCGCAGCCGCGCCGCGCCACTGGCTCCTGGCTGTAGCCGAGCGGGTCGGCCTCCCGGGCGCCGACCGGCTTACAGTTGCACCCGGCGTGCCGGTACCGGAGGCGTGGGCCCAAGTGTGTGAGGGAACCGGCATAGCGCCGACGGACCTGGCCGCGCATGTCGCAGCCCACTACCGGCTCGCCGTAGCCGACCTCGAGCGCGCTGAGCACAAGGCGCTCAAGCTGGTCCCGGAGAGCGTGGCCCGTCGCTACGGCGTGTTGCCATTGCGCGAGACGAACCGGGACCTCTTCGTCGCCACGAGCGACCCGACCGATCTCGCGGTGGAGCAAGCACTTGGCTTCGCATCGGGCCGCGCCCCCGTATTCGAGATCGCACCGCCCTCGGAGATCGAGGAGGTGATCGAGTCGCTCTACTCACCGGAGCGGGCGCTCGAGGGGCTGCTTCAGGCCGTACCGGCCGGCGAGCTGGATCGCGTTAGCGTGGTCGAGGAGGAAATGGCGGAGAAGGTCTCGGCCCACGAGGCCGAGATGGCTCCCGTGGTGAAGCTCACCAACCTGATTCTGCGCGAGGCGGTCGAGCAGGGAGCGAGCGACATCCACATCGAGCCCGGCCGCGCGGGCGGACACGTGCGGTTCCGGGTGGACGGCGTGATGCGGCAGTACATGCAGCTCCCTATGCCGGCTCTGAACCGCGTGGTCTCGCGCGTCAAGATCCTGAGCGGTCTGGACATAGCCGACCGACTGCGGCCGCAAGATGGCAAGACGAGGATCCGAGTGCGGGAGAAGAGCTTGGACGTTCGGGTCTCGACGGTGCCGATTCGCGACTCCGAGAAGGCGGTGCTGCGCATACTGGATCCGCAGGGATCTCTCGGGCTGGAGGACCTCGGCTTCCCGCAGATCGAGCTGGACCACGTGCGCCAGCTTCTCCAGTTCCGCGACGGCATAGTGCTGGTTACGGGGCCCACGGGGTCCGGCAAGACGACGACTCTGTACGCGGCACTCCAGGAGCTCTCGACCGGTGAGACCAACATCATGACGGTCGAGGACCCTGTGGAGTACGAGCTACCCGGCATCGCCCAGATTCAGATAGAGCCGCGCCGCGGGGTGACGTTCGCGAGTGCGCTGAGGGCGGCGCTCCGGCAGGACCCGGACGTGATCCTGGTGGGTGAGGTCCGCGATTTGGAGACGGCCGAGGTGGCGCTACAGGCGAGCCTCACGGGCCACTTGGTGCTCGCGACGCTCCACACGAACGATGCGGTTGGATCGATCGCGCGACTGGTGGATCTCGGGCTCGACCGGGCGCTGGTGGCGGAGTCGCTGCGGGGTGCTGTGGCGCAGCGTCTCGGGCGGCGCGTGTGCGCGGAGTGCGTGGCCGCGGTCGAGGCGGAGGACGTCACGGAGACGGACGTTCGGTTGCAGAGACAGTACGGGGTGGCTACAACGCTCCGGGGAGCCGGGTGCAGGCGATGCGGGCAGACGGGCTACCGTGGCCGGGCGGCCTTCGTCGAGGCTCTCATGATAACTCCTGCGATCAAGCGCCTGATCGCACAAGGCGCCGATTCATCCACGATCACGGCGGCCGCCCAGAAGGAGGGTTTTCGTCTGATTCGCGAGGTGGCTCTGGAGGCGGTGCGAGACGGGGTCACCACACTGGAGGAGGTGGACAGGACGCTGGGCGAGTCGGCGGAGACGGTCGCAGCGGTGGTAGGGGGCGGGGGCGGGCGCACGACGGCCGAGATCGTGGCCGCGACGCTGGCGGCTGCCGCGGGCCGGCCTGACGGCCACCGTGTTCGTGACGG
>JBHIEQ010000466.1:0-1926 GCA_046760725.1 Gemmatimonadales bacterium | reverse complement strand
GAACGGGTGCGGTTCGCTCTCGGCACGAGCGTGATAACACTCGGCCTGGCACTGCTGGCCATGATCTGACCCGGTGATGATTCGCACATCGACTCCATCGACCACAAGGTGGATCGCTTCCGTGACGAGTTTGTGTGCGGATTGCAGGGGCGGGCCCGGCTAGGACGACTCGATCACGGCGCAGCGGCATCCAGCCTTGGGCGGCGGGGCACGATCGAGCCTCTCAAGCGTCCCTTTCAGCGTGGAACGCAGCGCACGCAGTTCCTTCAGTCGCTGCTCCACCTCGGCGAGTCGCGAGGCGACGGTCGCACGCACGTGCTCGCATGGAGGTTTGCCGCCCGAAGATATCTCCAGCACATCGCGCACGTCACTGAGCCTGAGCCCGAGAGCCTGCGCCTTCTTGATGAACTGTAGGTCGTCCACAGCCTGGGGCGCGTAGTCGCGGTAACCCCCCGTCGTGCGCCTGGGAGCAGCCAGCAGTCTCTCGCGTTCGTAGTACCTGATCGTATCCGGCGTGACGCCGGCCCTCCGTGCGAGCTCTCCGATCCGCATAGCGGTTCCTCAGATTGTTGAACACTGAGCGGCCCTGGGAACGTTGGAGTGTACTCGAAGCTTGTTGGGGCATCAAGAGACCGGTGCGAGATCGGTTCGGGCCTTGACCTTGGAGCTTACTCTAGGATCGAGATTGTCCCGGGGCCGTGGACGACGTCGAGGATCAGAGGATGGAGAGACTCCAGATCAATGTAGGCGGGATGCACTGCTCTTTCTGTCAGGAGACCATCCGCCGCGCGTACGCTCTTATCCCGGGCGTAGAGAGCGTTGCCGTGAGCATGGCTCACGAGGAGGCGCTCATCGACTACGACGCCGGCCGTGTCGACCGAGCCACGCTCAGGGCTGTTCTCGGCGAACTCGGCTACAGTGTGCGGGACCCCGATCACGTGCGGGCATACGAGGAGCAGCTGGAAGAGCTACGGCGCGAGAAGCGCAGGCTCCTCGCGAACGCGGCACTTGCCGCGCTCGCCGTTGCCCTAATGGTGCTGATGTGGTTCGGCATAAGCCACCCGTGGATGCGGATCGGTCAGGCTGCCATTGCGGCGGCGGCCGTCTTCGGGGTGGGTTCGCACGTCCTCCGCATGGCGTGGGGTGGTTTGAGGAGACGGATCTTCAACCAGCACGTGCTGCTGTCCTTTGGAGCGCTGGGCGCCTACGTGGCGGGGCTCACGGGATTCATCGATCCCGCCTTTCCCTCCGATTTCTTCGTGGCCGCGACCTTTCTCATGACCTACCACATCTTGAGCGGCTACGTGTCCACGACCGTGCGGGCCCGGAGCCAGGAGGCCGTGCGCAAGCTGCTGGATCTCGAGCCGGACACGGTGCGCCTGGTGCGCGAGGGTGACGAGGTCGAGGTCCCCATCGAGGATGTACGGGTGGGCGATCACGTACGGGTGCGTCCGGGCGAGCGGATTCCGGTGGACGGCATAGTGCTGGACGGTGCCGCGGCCGTGGACGAATCGGTGGTGACGGGAGAGCCTTTGCCGGTGGAGAAGGTGCCGGGCATGGAGACGATCGGTGGCTCGGTGAACGAGACCGGATCGCTCCTGATCGAGGTCACCCGAGTGGGCGAGGATAGCTTCCTACGGCGGGTAGCCAAGCACGTTCGGGAAGCACGCGCGCTGAAGCCCGGCGTCATCCAGCTCGTGGACAGGATTCTCGCGTACTTCGTACCCGGCGTGCTGGCGGTGTCCGCCGCCGCCCTTTTCTTCTGGTCCGCCGCCGCCTGGATCGTGACCGGCTCCCCTGATTGGACGCGCGCGGTCTTCGCGGCACTCAGCGTGCTGGTGATGGGCTACCCGTGCGCCCTCGGGATGGCGACACCGCTTGCCATGATTCGCGGTGGGGGACTGGCAGCCGGACGGGGCGTGCTGA
>JBHIEQ010000465.1:0-1933 GCA_046760725.1 Gemmatimonadales bacterium | reverse complement strand
CGTGCCGTTGGTGACCTCCTCACGCACGAGGGCGAACATGTGGCGATCGTCGTCACCGGGGGATCCGCCCTGATCCTACAGGGCTTGGTGGACCGCACAACCGCCGACGTCGATGTGCTCGCGGTGGCCCAGCGAGAGCAAGGGCGAAGGGCAATCCGCCCGCCGGATCCGCTCCCGAATCCGCTCGCGAGAGCGATCGAACGGGTCGCCCAGGACCTTGGTCTGCCACCTCATTGGCTGAACACCGTGGCAGGATCCCAGTGGCAGACGGGTCTGCCACCGGGCTTGCAAGAGCGGTTGCGCTGGCGGGTGTTCGGTGGGCTCAGCGTCGGACTTGTGAGTCGCTACGACCTTCTGAAGCTCAAGCCGAGACTCCATGAGCTTGAGGAAGCCGCCGCGTGGGTCACCGCGCAAGATGTCTCGGAGGCGTTTCAAGCCGCGGTGGGGGAAGTTGTCGCACAGGTGGTACGGGATGTGGGAAGAGGCGATTAGCGAGCTTGGCGAACGGTCGCTTAGCGTCGTCTGGGCGCAGTGGGCCGCGGTGGGGGCTCCGGCGTCCGGAGGCCAGCGCGCACGGTCAATCGTGGATCCGGAGGCACTGGTCTTGATCTCACTCGCCCTTCGAGAGGACGAGCGGCGACTCTGGGATATGCTAGGCTGGTGGGCCGCGGAGGGAGTGACCCTGCTGAGTGTACAGCGGATGAAGAACTTGGCATCGGCATACCCGGGGGAGGTTCGGCACAGGCTCGAGGAATTTGCTTTTCTCGCCTACATCGAGGGTCGGGATTATCGGTGGAAGACCGTTCCCCGGACAGATCCCGGCTGGTTGCCGAGACCCGAGAAGATTCGGCAGGGACCCGTCCAGCTGATCGAGGCGCCCACAGTGCTTCTGCGCCTCCGATCCGGCTTCGGGGTCGGAGTCAAGGCGGACATCCTCGCCTTCCTCATCGGTGTCGGGGGGGCGTTCGTGCCGGTAAGGGATCTGGCGCGGGCAGTGGGATATACGACGCGCGCGGTCCGGCGTGCAACGGACGATCTGGGGCGCGCCCGGCTCATCAGGACACTGGAAGGTCAGCCGGTAGAGTACGCGGTGGATTTCCCCGCATGGCTGAAGTTACTGAAAATCGAGGGGGAGGCACCGGCCTGGCGTTACTGGCAGGGCGTCTTCGCCTTTGTCGCGCAGGCGCGTCATCTCTCAATCTCGCTGGCCGATACCAAGCCTTCGGACTACATCGTCAGCTCGGAACTTCGAAGGCTCGTGACGGAGCACGAATCCACATTTCGATGGAACCGCATCCCGACACCCGATCCGAGCCGGTATCCCGGCGAAAGCTACCTCGATGGCTTCGAACAGACGGCACGCGTGCTCGGAACCTGGATGGAGGAACACGTCTAGGGATGCCATCGGGCTAGGACCCTCGGGACTCCGGCGTTGCGTAGAAGGTGGGACCTCAGTGGGCCTGGGTGGACTCGAACCACCGACCTCACGCTTATCAGGCGTGCGCTCTAACCACCTGAGCTACAGGCCCGGTTCCCCGCCTCGCTCAGGACCCGGCGGCGAGCTTAGCGCGGGATAACGAATATAGCGGGCCCCGCCCGAACGGCCAGTCCCCCGACCGGGCTCAGTCCCTCCTAAACGACTACCAGCCCAGCCGCTGTACGAGCTGCCGCGTCTCTTCCAGCGACAGGTGCCGCAGCGGTCGGCCCGGGTGATCGGCCAGCGCCCAGATCGCGGCCGCTGCGGCCGCCGCCGAACGACGCACCGCCTCCAAATCGACCTTGTCCAGCGTATCGCCCGCGTTGTGGTACCAGCGGGGTGTGTCCGGCGGCAACGAGCTGCGCACGTAGATCGTCGGCACACCGGTCAGTAGGAACGGCTGGTGGTCGCTCCCGGGACCGCCGCCGTGGTCCACCTCCGTGCTGAGACCGAGAT
>JBHIEQ010000464.1:0-1935 GCA_046760725.1 Gemmatimonadales bacterium | reverse complement strand
CGGATCGCCCCGGTAGGCCGCCGTACGAGCCTGTCTGAAACGACCGCACCGAACTCCGCACCGACGCCCGTGAGCCGCAATCCCTCGTAACTGAACTGCTCCAGGAGGCCCTGCGCCGCAACGGGTGCAGGAACCGCAACGAGAAGGAATGCGACCCTAATACCAGCGCGCAATGCGAGTTCCAGGAAAATAGGTCGTCACAATAGTATGAGCGCTCTGCCCGGCACGGGCCCGACCCGCAGCGCCCCACTGGCAAAACCCAACCCCGTGCCCGAAGCCAGCGCCCTGCACGACCAGCCGGGTGACGCGCCCTCCCTCTCTCTGAGCCTGAAGCTGGATGGCGGTACTCCCCAGCGCGCTTCCGTCAGGCCGCCGGAGCACTGCCCGAATGTCCGGACCGAACACGGGAATCTCTCCTTTGCCGACGCGGATCCTGAGCTCGGTGACCCGCCCCGAAGGGCCGGTGCGATGAACGCGGATTTGCTCGATCACGTCCACCATCGCCCCGTCTATGCCCAACGTGCGTGGAATAGTCCGGCGCAATATATCGCGCAACTCCGCTCCTCCCCACTCGACCGACCATCGATAGTACGGAGAAGCGTCACAGTAATGACCGCTGCCCGGCCGGCGATCCGAGACCGACCGCAAGTACGGCCGCTCGCGCCCGAAACGGAACACTTCCTCCGGCGACGCCGTGGCATACCCGCACGTGGAGAAGAACAGGGCCTCGATCAGTTCGCCGTCGAAGGTCGCGACCTCCCCCCGTGTGGCTCTCACCGCGCGGAGGCCGAGCTCCGTCTCCGCGCTAACCCCGCCATACACCTGGTCGGTGGTGGACGTCGAGAGATCGTACCCCTGGCTCGCATACTTGCCCCTGTGAAACAGCGCGTACGTACGGGATACGATCGCCTGGGCCTCGAGCGCCGCGAGCTCGTCCCCGTTCCTATCACCCATCTCCGCGACCACCACTCCGCCGAGATATGCCTCGAGCGGCAGTCTATTGATCGCGGTCGCGCCGCCTGCGCTTGCGACCACCTCTCTCACACCACGATACGGTTTTCCGTTCACCATCACGAAGCGGTTCCGATCCGTGCTCGCGAAGCGCAACGACTCGTACCGTCCGCTCCCGGAGCCTCCCGAGACCCGGACCGCCCGTCCCTCGCGCGTGAGCCGCACATGATCCCCTGCCCCGAGCCGAAAAACGACACGACCGCTCTGAGTGGCTATCACGGCGCCCTGGCCCTCGATCCTCACCTCACGCTGGTCCACCGCGAGAGCCACACGTATGTCCGGCTCGCGCCCCAAGCGCTCCGCTCGCCGCGGCCCCGCGGGCCGGGCACATGCCTGGGCGGCGAGGCCCGCTGCCGCGCTAAGAGCGAGCAGCCTGCTCGAGCGCATCACCCAACCTGGTGAGCGTATCGGCAATTACGTCATCGGTGTGCGCCAAGGATACGAAACACGCCTCGAACGGGGATGGAGGGAGAAAGACGCCGCGATCAAGCGCCGCTCGGTGAAACCGCCGGAACAAGTCCGTGTCGGACTGCCGCGCGTCGGCGAACGAGCGCACGGGCGCTTCACGCAAGAAGAACCCCCACATCCCGCCTGCGTGGCAAGCGACGGCCGCCACACCGGCACGCCGCGCAGCGTCCTCCAGGCCTCCCGCAAGAGCGCGGGATCTCTCGCCGAGCGTCGCGTACACACCACCGTCCCGGGCCGCCTTGAGCGCAGCCGTTCCGGCCGCCATGGCAAGCGGATTGCCGGAGAGCGTCCCGGCCTGATATACGGGACCCCGGGGAGCCACCATCTCCATGAGATCGCGGCGGCCGCCGTAGGCGCCCACGGGAAGTCCGCCGCCGATCACCTTGCCCAACGTCGTGAGGTCCGGCGACACACCCGAGAGGGCCTGCGCGCCACCCGCCGCGACACGGAAGCCGG
>JBHIEQ010000463.1:0-1938 GCA_046760725.1 Gemmatimonadales bacterium | reverse complement strand
GGAGCTGGAGGCGGATCTGTTGAGGCGACATTCCCGAACGCTGAATGCGCCGTCTTACGTAATTCTCGAAGCCGGGGCCGAACCGATCAATAAGCCCGGTCGTGTCCGGGAATCCCTCGATCTTGGGCGACACTTGTGCCTGCGCCGTGTCGATCGGCGGCGCGGTTGCGGCGCCGAACAGCACGAGGAGGCAAGCCACCCACGGCACTCTCTGACGTAACATGTTCTCTCGACTCCCTCCAGGATTCGGGTCGCCCTGAGCCCACCAGCGACTGGTTAGTCGTCCAAGCGGCGAAATCGTTAATCACCCAAGCTCAGGGAATCTTCATGCCAAGTCAAGTGAGCGCCGTCACATACGGCCGGCCCTCACCCACGCCGCGGCCGGCCGCATTCGATTATGCCGGCGCCCACGGTTCGCCGGCTCCACCAAGAAAAGCTCAGGCCGTTGACATCTCGCCGCAGAACGTTTAGGCAAGTGACACGGGCTTTGCTGCCGATAACACGAACGTTACGTTCGCATCACTCGCTTGGGAGACGAACGACGCCGCACAGAACCATCGAGACAGCGGACCCGGTCGAACGGGTTGTGCTCGTAGCAGCACCCCGTAGGGGAACGGCCGATTCCCGGCGCGCTACCCAGCATCTGGATGAGCTCGCCCGGCTGGCCGACACGGCGGGTGCGACCGTCGCAGCGAGGCTCACGCAGCAGGTCGAGCGCCCGAGTCCACGCTCCTACCTGGGCGCGGGAAAGCTCGCCGAGCTCAAGGAACTGGCGCGCGACAAGGAGGCGAGCCTCGTTATCTTCGACGAGGAGCTGTCGCCTGTTCAGGGTAAGGTGCTGGAGGAGTCTCTCGGCCTCCGCGTGATGGACCGCACCGAGTTGATACTGGACATCTTCGCCAGGCGCGCCTGGACCAGGGAAGCCAAGCTCCAGGTGGAGCTCGCGCAACTTGAGTACCTCCTGCCTCGCCTCCAGCGCATGTGGGTGCACCTCTCGCGCATCCGCGGCGGCATTGGGCTGCGTGGACCGGGTGAGACACAGCTCGAGACGGACAGGCGCATGATCCGCACCAGGATCAGTCGCCTGAGGCGGAGGTTGGAGAAGGTGCGTCGCCACCGCGACACGATTCGCAGGGGGAGGCGCCCGGTTCCCACCGCAGCGCTCGTGGGATACACCAACGCGGGCAAGACGAGTCTGCTCAGAGCACTGACGGGAGCGGACGCTTTCGTGGAAGACCGCCTGTTCGCGACGCTCGACACGTTGACCAGAGAGGCGGATGTGGCACCCGGGTGCAGGATGCGGTTCATTGACACCGTCGGATTCATCAGGAAGTTGCCGCACAATCTCGTGGCGAGCTTTCGGGCGACCCTCGAGGAGGTCACGCTAGCCGACGTCGTTATCCACGTGATCGACGCATCCCGTCCCGATTGGGAAGAGCAAGTGGGGATCGTCGATGGCGTCCTTGATGACCTCGGTGTGGACGACGCGTGTCTGGTACACGTGTTCAACAAGATGGACATCGTGCTCGAGCCCGATGCCCTCCTGGACGGTGCGCGCAACCGCTTCGGTCAGGTGGCCTTGGTGTCGGCTGCGCTGGGTGACGTCCACGATCTCACCGCACTCTTGGCCCGCGAGTGGGTCTCCCAGGCACCTGCCGGCTGACCGCTTGTCTCTTCTCGCAGCCGCATCCCTCGTCGTACTGGACGCGCTCATTCGGGCCGTTCGGATAAGGACGCTGACGGCGCATCCCGCGTCACTCTCGCTCTCGCGAGCTGTCGTGGCGAATGCGTTCGGTGACGCCGCCTCGGCCCTCACCCCGGCGCGCCTGGGCGGCGAGCCTATGCGCTTCGTGTGGCTCACACGGGCGGGCGTATCGGGTGGGACGGCGATGGTGGCACTCGCGGCCGAGCGTGTCATCGATCTGAGCCTGGTGATCG
>JBHIEQ010000462.1:0-1945 GCA_046760725.1 Gemmatimonadales bacterium | reverse complement strand
GATCGGTGTCTCCCACTCGGCGCCGAACAGGTTCACCCTTGTATCGACCTCGGTCACGTTCATCAGGCGGCGCGGCAGCAGGCCGATGCGCCCGAACGCCTCGCGGTTCGCGCGCAGTGTGGCATCGCCCTCCACGCCTGTCGCGATATACCCGTAGTGTGCGGGGGGGAGCGTACTTTCGGCAGTCACTCGGAAGTCGAAGACATCGATCGCTTCACCGGGTGACCCTATCAGCTCTCCCAGGAGCCGGTCGGGCTCACCCAGGGTACCGAGGCGGTTCACGCCACCTCGCGGTGTGGACCGACGATCCACGGCACACGCAGTAAGGCCGAAGGACGCTATCACGGGGCTCTTGACGAGGAACTCGAGGAAGGCTCGCCGCGTCGTGTTGCTGTGGTCGTGCTTTCGTATCATCGCGACGTAGTCCGCGCCGGTACTGCCTCCATGAGCAGCGATAGTGCCCGTCTCAGCGCTTGCCCTCCGGGCCGGCTACCCTTGTACAGTCCGAGACGCACTACAACCATCTCGTGTGTCGGAATGATGATCGTGTATTGTCCGCCCGCGCCCGCCATGTAGAAGGCACTCTTCGGAATGGGGAACGTCTCGGTGCCGTTGATCCAGAAGAACGAGCCGCCGTATACCGGCCGCCCGTCGGCCTTCCACGCGGGCGCCACGGTACTCGCGTACTCGACCCATCCCTCGGGCAGAAGTCGCTCGCCGTTCCAGACGCCGTCCTGCAGATACAACATGCCAAGGCGCGCCCAGTTGCGTCCCGTGCCGAACTCGTATCCTTGAAGCAGGAAATTCCCGTAGGGATCGGTCTCGAGGTACATCTTGCGGATACCGATCTTGTCGAATAGCGCGCGCTGCGGGTAAGTGTGGTAGTCTTCTCTCAGTCTCTCTTCCACACCCTTGCGTATCAGGTAGTTGACCGAGAGAGGATCAGAGTTGCGGTAGCGGCCGACCGTGTTCGGCGGCCACTGTGGTGGGCGCGTGATGGCCCAGCGGTGGGAGTCGATCGCGCCCGTGTAAACGTAAAGGTGATCCGGGTATCCCTGGGGATACCCGAACTCCAGATCAAAGTCCGGGTCCTGAGGTGCCACGAACCGGAGGCCGGAAGACATCCGCATCAGGTCTCCGATCCGGATCTCACCGCGCGGGTCGTCCGGTGACTCGTGCCACTCCGCGATCGGCGCCGGCTCCCACAACTCGTAAACACCTCTTTGGATCAACGTGCCCATCAGCGTGCCCGTGAGGCTCTTCCCCATGGACCAGCTCTCTAGCTGTGTGTCCTTGTTCATCCCCTCCATGTATCGCTCGCCGACGATCCGCCCCCTGTACACCACCACGAAGGCGGCGGTCATGCCCTCGGGGGGATCGAACGCCGCGTCCACGGCCTCCGCGAGCTTCGCCAGGTCGATCTCAGCTGGAAGCGGCTCGCCGGAGAGCACGTCGCCCATGGGCCACGGCTGACTCATTGGGTCGGGCAGGGCCGATCGCACGGGCACAGGCTCGAAATAGACCGAGTCGGACCCGGCTGGGAGTGTGACGCATCCCTGATCGCCGTAGAACTTCGCGGTCCGTGACACGCCGGTGTTCAGCGTGAGGTGGACAGCACGGTGCTCCAAGTCCACCACGGTGTCGGTGACGAGTTCTCGTTCTTCGGGCTTCGAGACGAAATAGCCGATCTTCTCGGCCGCGTCAGCCACCTCGAGACCGGTAATGAACACCGCAGAGCAGAGCACCTTCGCGAACCCCGCCATAGCGTGCTCCATGGGATCGCCGGGAGGCTCTTCCCATACCGTGTTCAGCTCGTACTGAGCGGCGCGGGAGATGAGCGCTTCGGCCGTTCCCTCGACGCGGCCGTCGCGCGAGCACGCCGCGGTTACCAGTGGAAGGAATAGGGCGACCCATGGAGCCGGCCGCATTGACCACGGCTCGGCTA
>JBHIEQ010000461.1:0-2005 GCA_046760725.1 Gemmatimonadales bacterium | reverse complement strand
ACCTATGAGAGTCTCTATCTCGCAGATCGTGCGAGCGCGACCGCCGGCTACGAGCGGGCCGAGCTGCAGACTTCCTTGCGTACAGTGATTGTCGAGATGGACCGGGTCCTGGTGGCCCTGCGCGACGGAGACCCCGAGAGGGGGGTTCCGGTGCCCCGAGACGCCGGAATCAGAACGGACGTGAATGAGCGGCTGCAGGAATGGAACACCCAACTCAAGCCACTGCTGCTCGAAGTGGGTTTCTCATCCGGCGGCGTACCCGCTGAGACCATGGAGGCACTCACCCAGCGCGCATCAGGGTTCGCTCAGGGTCTCGACGAAATGGTGGGGCGTTACCAGTCCATCGCAGAGCGCAAGGTGAGGCGCTTCGCGGCCCTCCAGCTTGGATTCGTCTCGCTCATTTTGCTCGCTGGCGTCGCAAGCGTCGCTTGAATGCGTGCCGCCGTTGCGCGCCCGATCAGCGAACTCACGCTCGCGGTCGGACGACTCGGGCGGGGAGAGAGGAACCTCGCGCTGCCCACCAAAGCAGCCGGCGAGATCGGGGTGTTGGCTCGCGAGTTCGAGCTGATGGCGCAGCAGCTCACTGAGCGGCAATTGGTCCTGGAGCGTCGCAACGGCGAGCTGGAGCAGTTCGCCTACGTCTCGTCGCACGATCTTCAGGAGCCGCTCAGGATGGTGGCGAGCTTCACGCAGTTGTTGGCGGAGCGCTATGGTGAGCGGCTGGACGACGAAGCCAGGGAGTTCATCGGCTTTGCGGTGGACGGGGCGCGGCGGATGCAGCGGTTGATCAACGATCTGTTGGAGTATTCCCGGGTGACCACTCGTGGCAGGGAGTTTGGGTCGGTGGCGCTCGGGCGGTTGCTCGAGGAGGTGGTTACCGATCTCAGGGTGGCGGTCGAGGAGAGCGGGGCTAGGGTCAGCTGGGGGGAGCTTCCCACGGTTATGGGTGACGAGACGCAGCTCGCCCAGGTGTTTCGGAACCTGATCAGCAATGCGATCAAGTTTCGCGGGGATGAGCCGCCGGTGGTTGAGATAACCGCCGAGCGTCGGGGTGACGAGTGGCTGGTTGCGGTGCGGGACAATGGGATCGGTGTGCCTTCCGAGCAGGCGGAGCGGGTGTTCGTGATTTTTCAGCGGCTGCACGGCCGGACGGAGTATCCCGGCACGGGGATTGGGCTTTCGATTTCCAAGCGGATCGTGGAGCGGCACGGTGGTCGCGTTTGGGTGGAGCCCGCCTCTCCGCGCGGGTCCGTCTTCTACTTCACACTTCCGGTTAACGCAAAGGAGCCCGTATGAATGTGGCCGCGGCCGCAGGGTTGGTGGGCAAGCCGATCGAGATCCTTCTGGTGGAAGACAACCCCGGCGACGTGCGGTTGACGCGCGAGGCGCTCGAGAACAACAAGGTTGCCAATCGTCTCACGGTGGCCAGGGACGGCGAGGAGGCGCTCGCGATACTTCGGGGGACGCGGGGAGACGAGGCCGCACCGCGGCCCGACCTGATTCTGCTGGACCTCAACCTGCCGCGGAAGGACGGCCGTGAGCTACTGGCCGAGATCAAGCAGGATCCGACGCTCAAGCGGATCCCGGTGGTGATCTTGACGTCGTCGCAGGCCGAGGAGGACGTGCTCAAGACGTATGAGTTGCACGCCAACTGCTACGTGTCGAAGCCGATGGATCTCAAGAACTTCGTGAACGTGGTGAAGCAGATCCGCGACTTCTGGCTCCAGATCGTGAAGCTACCGGGGGAGTGAGTGGAGCCGCAGCAGGGACAGCTGGAGGTCCTGCTCGTGGAGGACAACGCCGGCGACGTGAGGCTGCTGGAAGAGGCGCTGCACAGCGCTACAAGCATCCGTTTTCAGGTGACCACGGTGGACCGGTTGGCGGACGCCGTGCGGCTCCTCGGGGAACGGCAGTTCGACGTGGTGTTGCTCGACCTGACCCTTCCGGACCGCGCCGGCCTGGATACGCTGCACGCGACACGCGACCGGGTTCCCGCGATGCCGAT
>JBHIEQ010000460.1:0-2013 GCA_046760725.1 Gemmatimonadales bacterium | reverse complement strand
CGGGAGGCCCCAAGCAGCGGGCTCGATCACCGCGTGGACCCGACCTCGCTGGAACCCTCCCCCGACGTATGCCAGCTGCCCCAGCGCGTACAGCTCGAACAGCAAGCCGACCGCCTGAACCACGAGACATCTGCACTCGGGAATGCTCGAGCCGGGGACCCAACCGGCAGCACTGATCCCCCTGCGCGAAGCACCGGCAACGATGCGTTCCACCGCTGCGCGGTCCGGCTCATGTGGAACGATGAGCAATCGGCTCGCCGGGCGTTCGCTGAAGACGCGTAGCGCGGCCTCCAGCAACAGGGCATCGTCGCGTGGGTGCGTGCTGCCGGCAACGAGAGCACGACCCCTCGAAGCCCATACGGCGACTGGCACGATCCGCCCTAGTTCGGGCACGCGTTCGAGAGTCTGCGCATGCCTCGGATCACCCGTCACCTCGACACGCTCGGCGGGCGCACCCAGCGCGATCCATCGTGCGGCGTCGCCCTCGCTCGCGGCGCCGATCCAACCCAACATCGCATAGTTCGATCGGTAAAGCGCCCGTGCGGGCCACGAGAGGCGGCGGCTTTCCCTGCGCACGCTCGCGCCCAGAACCAGAGCCGGTATGCCGCGGGCGTGCGCGAGCGCCAGAAGCTCAGGCCATACGTCACCCCGTGAGAAGACGAGTGTCTGGGGACGAATCGCGTCCAGCACAGCCCCCACGGGCCCAGGCTCGTCAAGCGGCAGGTAGTCGCTCGCCGCTACCCCCGGCATGCGCCGCCAGCGGGCTACGGAGGGCGAAGTGAAGGTGTGAATCACCTGCAGCTCGGAGCGGTCGCGGCGCAGTCTGGAAATGACGGGCTCGGCAGTGAGCATCTCCCCCACGGACGCGCCGTGGACCCACACGACGGGTCCCGGCCGACGACTCGACCTAGCCCAGCTCACCCACCGTCGGGCCGCGCCCCGCCGACCGGCGACACTCGCCGCCAGCTTCTTCGTAGGGAGGGGGACACGGTGAGCGATGCGCGCCACGGTGCGGTAGAGCGCTAGGGAGATGTGCGCCATCGGAGTACCTTGTCCGTCGCTATCGGTCGTTGGCCCGTCGGCCTCGAGCCGGGGTCCTGGCCGCAGTCATTCATTCGCGGCCACAGTCAACCATCCGCGGCCACTATCATTCATTCGCAGCCACTGTGACGATTCAACAATACGCGGAAATCAGCCGGCAGCCACGCTACAGCGTGCTCTTTGCCCTTCCTCTGCTCCTGCTCTACGAGGGTCTGGCCGCGATTCTCTCGGGCTCCGCGATGGCCGGAGTGCGCAACGGAGCCGACGTGCTTCTCAAGAGCCTGTTCCTTTACTTGGGTGGCCGCGAAGGAGTGCTCGTGTTCGGGGTGTTCCTGGTGGGACTCGGTGGGTGGGTGGTGTGGAGAGACATGGGGCGCCACGGCGCGGATCTGAGTGGGCGCGTTTTCGCTGCGATGCTGGTGGAGAGTCTCCTCTATGCGGCCGTCCTCGGACAGGTGGTCGCGGTTCTCACGGCATCGCTACTGGGAGGTTCGCTAGTCGTTTCCTTACAGGGGCCGCTGGAGACATTGCCGCTCGCCTCACAGCTGGTGGTCTCGTTGGGTGCGGGACTCTACGAGGAGCTGCTATTCCGCGTGCTGCTGGTGTCGGGTTTCCTGGCGCTGGGACTCAGAGCCGGTTGGAAACGGCCCCTCGCCGTGGCCTTTGCCGTGTTCGCCAGTGCGCTGGTGTTCAGTGCGTTCCACTATATCGGACCGTACGGTGACCGCCTGACCGTCGCTTCGTTCACTTTCCGCACGGTCGCGGGGCTGGTGCTGTCCGGTCTGTACGTGACGCGAGGCTTCGGGATCACCGCATGGAGTCACGCGCTGTACGACGTGGGGCTGGCGGTCATGTGAGTGGTGAACCGCGCTGGAGCGTTATCGACCACTGCGCACAGCGCCGCTCCCTCATCTCCCAGTCTTCACCACGAACAACGAGTCCAGTATCGGCCGCCACACGCTGATCGGTCTC
>JBHIEQ010000459.1:0-2025 GCA_046760725.1 Gemmatimonadales bacterium | reverse complement strand
CGGCTTCCACGAGCGGGTGGGCATCACGGGGGTTGTGCTCACGAAGCTGGACGGTGATGCGCGGGGGGGTGCGGCGCTCTCCATCTACGGGGTCACGGGTGCGCCGATCAAGTTCGTCGGCGTGGGGGAGGGGATGGACGCGCTCGAGGCGTTCGACCCCGCGCGCATGGCGGGGAGGATACTCCAGCGGGGCGACGTGGTTGGACTGGTCGAACGGGCGCAGGATGCGGTCGAGACGGATGCGGCCGAGCAGCTCGCTCGCAGGGCGACGTCAAAGCGAGGCATGGACCTCGATGATTTCCTCGTCGCCATGAGGCAAGTTCAGCAAATGGGTCCGCTGGATTCCCTGCTGGGGATGCTGCCCGGGGTGAACGCGAAGGCGCTGAAGCAGGTGCGAGCGAGTCCTGATCGCATGAAGCATGTGGAGGCCATAGTGCTCTCAATGACACCCGAAGAGAGGAGAAGACCCAAGATCCTCAACGGGTCGCGTCGCGCTCGGGTCGCACGCGGCTCCGGGCGGCCGGTACGGGAAGTGAATCAGCTGCTCAAGCAGTTCGAGCAGATGCGCAAGTTCATGCGCGGCGCGGGAGGCGTGAGTCGGCTGATGGGGCTGCACGGACCATGACCACCGCGCTACTCCGCGTCACAGAACTGGAACGAAGGTAAGGTAAGGATATGGCAACACGAATCAGATTGCGCCGCGTTGGTCGCAAGGGTCAGCCGGCATACCGCATCGTTGTGGCCGAGCGGACGGAGGCGCGGGATGGGCGCGTCATCGAGACCATCGGGCACTACGATCCGCGCAAGGACCCGATGGAATTGGGTTTGGATGTGGACAAGGCGCGCCTCTGGCTCGAGCGGGGTGCGACGACGTCGGAGACGGTGCGCTCGCTGTTCAAGCGAGCGGGGGTCTTCAAGACGGAGGTGGCTCCTGCGGCGCCTTTGGCCGCCTCCGGGTCACCCGACGAATAGGCGGCTCTTGGCGGAAGTCGCCTACCTGGCGGTAGCGCGCTTTCGGAAACCGCACGGGCTCAAGGGTGAGGTCCACGTCTTGGTGCTGACTGATCGGCCGGAGGTGGTGCTGGCGCCGGGCCGCGAGCTCACGCCGGTGGACGAGGTGGGGGAGCCGATCGGTCGGGCCCTCGTGATCGAGCGGAGCCGGCCGTACCATCGGCACTGGCTCCTCAAGTTCCGGGGAGTGGACGATCGCTTGGCGGTCGAGGAGTGGCAGTCCGTGCTGCTGGGTGTGCCTGCGGATGATCTCGAGCCGCCGGCGGAGGGTGAGATCTACGAGCACGAAGTGCCGGGGGCGGCCGTGGTGGTGGGTGGTGAGGTGATAGGCACTGCGGTGGGGCTCCTGGCCGCCGGGGGCGGCAGTCTCCTGGCCGTCGATGTCAAGGGCCGCGAGGTTCTGGTGCCCTTTAGGAAGCCCATCGTGGCGCGCGTCGATCGAGAGGGAAGGCGCATCGAGTTGGAGCCGCCCCCGGGGCTCCTGGAGTTGTAGTCGTGCTGCAGGTGAACGTGGTGACACTCTTCCCGGAGGTCTTCCGGGAGTCGCTCGGGGCGAGCATCCTGGGTCGCGCCGCCGACGCGGGTTTGGTGGAGTTTCGAGTCGTGAATCTGCGCGACTACACGCATGATGCGCACCAGACGGTGGACGACCAGCCTTACGGCGGCGGGGCGGGAATGGTGCTCAGGCCCGAGCCGTTCTTCGAGGCGCTGGAGGATCTCGATCCGGAGCCGCCGGTGGTGCTGCTGTCGGCGCGCGGTGTGCCCTTCCGGCACGAGGAAGCGGTGCGCTACAGCCTCGGGCGGGAGCTGACGCTGTTATGCGGTCATTATAAGGACGTGGACGGGCGTGTCGCGGAGCGCGATGACGTGGAAGAGGTGAGCGTGGGTGATTTCGTCGTTTCGGGTGGCGAGTTTCCCGCGCTGTGCGTGATCGACGCGGTAGTGCGGCTCCTGCCGGGGGCGCTGGGGGATCACGAGTCGGCCTCGAGCGATTCGTTTTACGAAGGGTTGCTC
>JBHIEQ010000458.1:0-2027 GCA_046760725.1 Gemmatimonadales bacterium | reverse complement strand
ACGACCGCGCTGGGCAACCGCGACTTCATGTGGATTCTCCTGGTCGAGATCTGCATCGGGATCCTGGTAGCCTTCTACCAGCGCTCCGGTGCAATCCGGATGTTCTCCAGCCGCGTCACCCGGTTCACGGCCGACCGGCGAGGCACGCAGACTCTGGGGTGGGGTCTGGGGATGTTCATTTTCTTCAGCGACTACTTCAGCCCGCTGTTCGTGGGGCCGGTGATGCGGGACATGACCGACCGCTGTCGCGTCTCGCGGGAGAAGCTCGCCTACATCTGTGACTCGACGTCGGCGCCTGTGAGCGTCATGATCCCAATCACGGGGTGGGCCGTTTTCATCAGCGGGCTTATGATCGGTATCGGCCCCCTCACGAGTCGTGGCGATGCCATGGCCGCCTTCGTCCGGTCGATTCCCTTCAACTTCTACGCGATTCTGTCGGTCGCGCTGGTGCTGCTCATCGCGCGGGGGGTGATTCCCGACTTCGGGCCCATGCGGCGCGCGGAGCGCCGGACACTGGAAACCGGCGCGGCGCTGCGGCCGGGCTCGGTTCCCATGATGAGCGAGGAGCTGACCCATCTTCCGCCGTCGGAGCGCGGCCGCCCCGGGTTGTTGCTCAACTTCGTGGCGCCGGTCTTGATCGTGATCGCCGTCAACGGCGCGACGTTCGCCGCCACCGGCCAGGCCCACGTGCTTCAAGGGTTTATGCTCGCCACGGCGGTGTTGGGCGTCACGATGTACGTCCAGAGGGTTGACGACCTTCGAGGCCTGATGAACGCGGTGCAGGCGGGGATCAAGGGCGTCATGCCGGCCGTGATGATCCTGGCTCTCGCGTACGCGATCAACAGCGTGAGTCGCCAGATGGGCACCGCCCAGTACGTCGTGGATGTCACGAGGGGGTGGTTCACGCCGGTGCTGCTGCCGCTCCTGGCGTTCGTCTTGAGCGCGTTCGTGAGCTTCGCGACAGGCACGTCGTGGGGCACGTTCGCCATCATGCTGCCGATAGCGGTTCCCATGGCGTTCGAGTTCAGCGGCGGGGACGTGACGACGCTGGTGCTGGGCACGATCGCGGCCACCCTGGGTGGAGCTGTCTTCGGGGATCACTGCTCCCCGCTGTCGGACACCACGGTTCTATCGTCTTTGGGTAGTGCCTGCGATCACATGGACCACGTTAGGACGCAGATGCCGTACGCCCTGGCCGTGGCTTTCGTGACGGCGGTCGGCTACGCGGTCCTGGCGCTGTTCTAGTGTGGCGTGCCGCAAGTTGGTTGAATGAGCGCAGCCGCACTCTGGGCCCCAGCCGTGTTTGCTCTAACGCACGGGACTCATGGGGCGCCATAAGCGACGCCATTAGGAGGCTTCAATGAGCGACTTCCTGATCTTGGGCGCTGGAAAGATGGGTTCCGCTGTCGCAAGGGATCTCATTGAGAGCGGCCCCGGGCACTCAGTCACCATTGCTGACCGGAGCCCGGAGCGATTGGCTCGGGCTGGAGCGAGCGTATCCAGCGAGCGACTCGCAACCCTGACCCTGGAGATCGCGGAGGCATCGTCGAGCGAGGCCGCGTTGCGCGATAGAGACGTCGTCATCGCCGCGCTGCCCCACCGCTACAGCCTCCCGGCGTTGGCGGCGGCCGTGCGAAACGGCGTGCACTTCGTGGATCTGGTGGGCGAGTGGCCCGAGCGGCGGCTCCGGTACGGCGCTCAGGCGCAGGCCGGGGGGATCACCGTGCTCTCCGGAATGGGTGTGGCTCCCGGCATCAGCAACGTCTGTGTGGGGAGGGCCGTGGAATTCTTGGACGAGACGGACAGCGCAGTGATCTACGTGGGTGGGATTCCGCGGAATCCCAAGCCACCGCTCAACTACCGGGTCGTGTTCGCAATCGAGAGTGTGCTGGACGTCTACGAGCGTGAGGTGTCGATCATCAAGGATGGACGATTGCAGGTGGTGCCGCCGCTCTCGGGCGTCGAGACAGTCTCGTTTCCCGCTCCCTTCGAGGAGTTGGAGTGCTTCTACACTGACGGGCTGGGCT
>JBHIEQ010000457.1:0-2030 GCA_046760725.1 Gemmatimonadales bacterium | reverse complement strand
GGATCTGTGCCGGCTCGTGCGCTCCGATGGGCGTGGGGCCACCCGCCATGAACGGGCGCAACCAGCTCTCGCGGGTGCGCAGGTTCATAGAGGAGCGGGACTTGGGAAGTCGTGACGTAGTAGTCGTGGCCTGCGCCAACGGCGCCGGGAACCTGGGCGGGCGCCCAGAGATCGACGGCGCCCCCGTTTACACCGCCGAATGTGCGGGCAGTGTCCACACCTCGGTGATCGAGTTCCTGGTGCGCTCAGGCGTGGGAGGAGTATTGATCGTCTCTTGTCCCCCGCGCGACTGCTGGCATCGCGAGGGGCCCAAGTGGCTGGAGCAGAGGTTGTACCACGACCGCGAGGCGGAACTCAAGGTGCGGGTGGACAAGAGGCGCGTAAGGCTCGCCTACGCTGGTCTCGGAGAGCGGCACCTCGTACAGACCGCGCTCCAGGAGTACCGCGCAGACCTCATGGCGATGGAGCTGGCGGAGCGTGAGCGCGACATAGTTGTCGATCTAAGCTGTGAAGTGCCCTCCCAGGCCGCGGAGGCTCCCCAGCCACCCCAGCCGTCTCAGGAGGTCCGGGCCTCATGACCGGAGCGGCGCGGTACGTGTTGGGCGGTGTGTTCGCGGTCGCGGTAACTGCGGGTGTGGGAGCGCTGTCGCAAGTCCCCTACCGGGCGGAGGCGAGCAGGGATCCCCTGGTGCGGCTCACCTGGCGCGCGAGGGGCATCAGGGTGGAGGACTGCCTCCAGGTGCCGCCCGAGGAGCTTGAGAACCTCCCCGTGCACATGCGCCGCGCAGAGGAATGTGTGGGACGCATACTTCCCTATCGGCTCACGGTCACGATCGATGGAGGGCGGGCGGTGGACGAGACGGTCGAGGCCGGTGGCGCACGGGCCGATCGTCCTCTGTTCGTGTTCCGCGAGATCTCGGTCTCGCCCGGACGGCATGCGCTCGATGTGACCTTCCGGGTCGAGGGCGAGGTACCGTCCGACGCCGTGGTTCAGGACGCGACCCCTCGGTTCCTCGAGCTGGACGCCACGGTGGACCTCGAGGCCGACCGGGTGGTGCTCGTGACCTATGATGCCGAGCATCGCGAGCTGGTGCTCAGGGGATACGGGGCGGATCGCCGGGCTGCGGGATCCGGCGCCCGCTGAGCCTTTTTCACGCCGCCTGTCGCGCCCGGTGCTGCTCGACGGCATGCCGGAACCGCTCGCTAGCCACAATCCGCCGCCTTGGCGGACCTCTTCCGGCGCACACCCGAGAAGCCGCCTGAAGGCGTGATCGAGAGGAACAGAAGAGCCGTAGCCCACAGCCCCAGCAACACATTTGACCTCGTCAAGGGTGTCACCCAAGCAACGGCTGGCGGTCAAGACCCGCAGCCCGGTCAACATCGTCCGGGGCGGGGGCAGCCTGCTCGCGCGCAAAGCTGCTCGAAGCCGGTCCGGGTGCTGCCCGAGGGCCGCCGATCCGTAGAGCCTTGAGCTCCGGCGCGTTGGTATTACCTTTACAACGCTTTGATATTACCATACCGCGAGACGCCGACGCGGGAGCACGAACATGCAGATCATGACGGTAAAACTGCCGGATGACCTGAAGAAACGGCTCGAGGAGATGGCCGCACGGATGGAGGTGTCGAGGTCGTCGCTCGTGCGCGAGGCGCTGGCGGCGTATCTGTCGGAACCCGCTGACGCGGAAGCCGGGCCGTCGGTCGTCGAGTTGGCGGGCAGGGCGATCGGTCGGGCGGCGGGCCCCGGTCTCGCGGCGACCGACCCGGAACGCATGAAGGGATATGGCCGGTAGCCCGCGGCGCACGATCGTGGACGCCAGCGCGTTGGTGGCGCTGATCGAGCGCCGCGAGCCGCATCACGCTTGGGCGGTAGCGCAGGCGAGGCGAGTGACGGCACCGATGCTCACGTGCGAATCGGTGTTGTCGGAGACGATCTTCGTCCTGCGCTCCACGGCCGGCGGCATCGAGTCGCGTTGGGACATGGTCGACACGGCCGCCGGTCAAATTGCCTGCGCGGTGGAGGCCGAGGCGGA
>JBHIEQ010000456.1:0-2036 GCA_046760725.1 Gemmatimonadales bacterium | reverse complement strand
CCACGGTGCCCATCTGGAGTCCGCCGTCGGAGTAGATCTCAGTGACGCGACCGGGAATACCGAGACACATGTGACCTCCGGGTGAGTTTGTTCAGACGCTGCGATGCGCGAGTATGGCGGCGCCGACGGCCGCCTGACCGTAACTGATCGCGCCGTCGTTCGGGCCGAGGCGGCGCGGCACCAACACGCGGAGGCGGCTGGGTTCTAGCCTCCCCACAACGGATGTGAGGAGCCGCGCGTTCTGAAATACACCGCCGCTCAGTACTACCATGGATGTGCCGGCGGCGCCCGCCACCCGCTGGAGAATCTCGGCGGTCGCGAGGGCCACGCTCTCGTGGAATTGGGCCGCGAGATCACGGATGTCACGGCCCGCTGCGCATCGCTCTCCCAGAGCGGCGAGGAGTGGGATCGGATCCAAGACCCAGGATCCGTCTGCCTGCTCATCGATCGGGAACGGCAGAGGAGTTGCCGGCCTCGTGCCGGCCAGTGCCTCCAGCTCCATCGCCGCATGTCCTTCATAGAGGGAGATCCGACGCGCGCCGAGGACGGCGGCGGCGGCGTCGAACAGACGTCCCATGGACGATGCGAGTGGCGCGTTGAGCTTGCGAGCGATTTGCTGTTCGGCCAGCGCTCGCTCACCAGGCGCGATGCCACTGAAAGCCCGCGCGAACACCTGCTCGAGAGTCGGTTCCAGCGACAGGTAGCCGAGGGCGGCGCGCCATGGCCGTCTCATGGCGTGGTCGCCTCCCGGGAGCGGGGCGTATCTGAGGTGGCAGCGGCGTTCGTAGTGCAGCAAATCGGCCATTAGGATTTCCGCTCCCCATACAGCGCCGTCCTCGCCGTAGCCCGTTCCGTCGTACGCAGCGCCGACCACGCGCTCGGTGATGCCGTACTCCGCCGCCACTGCGGCTACGTGTGCGTGATGATGCTGCACGGCGATCGGCTCGCCGAGTTCCAGTTCCGCAGCAATACGCGTGGACAGGTAACCGGGGTGGAGATCTCGCACGACGGCTCGGGGCTCGATTCGGAACAGGCGCCGGAAAGCTTCGAGCGACTGCTGGAAATGTGTCAGGGTCTCCAGGTTCTCCAGGTCGCCGATGTGTTGGCTCACGTAGGCTGTACCCTCGTGCGCCAGGGTGAACGTGTTCTTCAAGTGGGGCCCGACGGCCACCAGCGGTTCCGGCGTGCCGATGGGGAGAGTGAGGGGGAGCGGGGCGAACCCTCGGGCCCTCCTCAGGAGAATCGGGGCGCCGGCGGCGACTCTGACCACTGAATCGTCGTACCGAGCCACTATCTCCCGATCGTGCAGCAAGAAGGCGTCCGCGGTATCCCCAAGTCTTGCGCGGGCCTCTTCATTCGCCGTGGCAATCGGCTCTTCACTCAGATTACCGCTGGTCATTACCAGCGGCCGGTCAACGAGCTTCAGCAGGACGTGGTGGAGCGGCGTGTACGCGGTCATGACCCCGACAGTGTCGAGACCGGGTGCCACGCTTGCCGCGAGCCCAGTGCGGGGCAGTGTCCGGAGTAGAACTATAGGTCGTTCGCGAGACTGCAACAGGAGCGCTTCGACGGGCCCTACCTCGCCGAGCTGTCTGGCCTCTTCGAGCGAGCGGACCATCACGGCGAGCGGTTTGGCTTCACGCGCCTTGCGGCTACGCAGCCTTCGGACGGCCTCATCGTTTGTGGCGTCCACGGCCAGGTGGAATCCCCCTAGGCCGCGTATGGCGACTATGCGGCCGGCCCTCAGGAGGTGGGCGGCACGTTCGATCGCAGAGGCTCCGATGGTTTGGGGGGCGCTCTGATCGGCCGCTCCGAGCCACACCGTGGGTCCACAGTCTCCGCAGCTGTTCGTCTCGGAGTGGTAGCGTCTGTCTCCGGGTTCACGGTACTCCCGCGTGCATGCGGCGCACTGTCTGAATGCCCTCATGCTCGTGCGCTTCCGGTCGTAGGGCATCGCCTCAATGACTGTGAACCGCGGGCCGCAGTCGGTGCATGTTATGAATGGATACAAGTAGCGCCGGTCGGTCGGATCGAAC
>JBHIEQ010000455.1:0-2038 GCA_046760725.1 Gemmatimonadales bacterium | reverse complement strand
GCGGCGCGCGCCGCGTACATCGGCCTGGGGGACGTCCACTTCGCCATGGGTGACTACGAGGCCGCGGCGGAGGCGTACTTCCGCGCGATGGAGGGAGCGGCATTGGGTGATTCCATCGCAGCGCAGGCTGTCGATCGCCTCAATCTCCTCGGACGGGCGGAGCCACGGATTCCCTAGGGTGTAGCAAGCCTTGATGGCCAGACAAATCGTGATCCTCGCGCTTTCGGTTGCAGTGTCGGGGTGCGGCGCGACCTTCCGCCCCTCCGAGTACGCAGACCCTCTTGCGTTGTACAACGCTTCGATCGAGCGCTACCGCCACGGTGAATGCCAGGACGCCGAGCTCGGATTGCAGCGTGTGAGCTTCGAGCTCGCTCCCCGGGATCAGATGCAGGCACGGGTTCGTTACTACCTAGCGGAGTGCCGCCTCGCCGCGCGCGATTTCCTGGAGGCGGCGCGGCAATTCCGGCAGGTCGCGGACGAGTTTCCGCGCCACGAGCTGGCCCCCGACGCGCTACTCAGGGCGGGCGACGCGTTTGCCGAGATGTGGAAGGCGCCCGAGTTGGATCCGTCGTACGGGCAGAACGCCATCGATGTTTGGCGTGAGCTGATGGGGCGCTATCCCGAGAGCACCGCCGGCCAGCGCGCGCGCCTCCGAGTCCGAGACCTGCAAGAGATGTTCGCGGAGAAGGAGTACAAGACCGGAATGTTCTACCTCCGGCTGCACGCGTACGACTCGGCGATCATTTACTTCCAGGAGGTCGTGGCGCAGTATCAGAGCTCCCAGTTCGCGCCTCTCGCTGTACTCCGCCTGGTCGATGTGTACCGGCGGCTGGGTTACGAGGAAGAGCAGGGCCAGATGTGCAACTACCTGCGGCAGTACTATCCCGACAGGGTGACCGACGCGACAGGCTGCGCGTCGGGCGCGGGATCGCCGTGATGTGTCGCATGCGACTCCCGTAGGGCTGTGCGACGCGGCATTCTCGGGGGGTCGTTCGATCCCGTTCATCTCGGACACCTGAGAGCAGCGGGCGCGGCCGCGGACCGGCTGCGGCTGGCCGTCGTTCATTTCGTACCCGCCGGGCGGCAACCCTTCAAGAGGGGAAGACACCACGCCGGCGCCGCCGACCGGGCGGCCATGCTGGAGCGGGCCGTGGCGGCCGACCGGCGGTTCGTGCTGGATCGTCGGGAGGTGGAGCGGGGCGGGCCGTCCTACACGGTGGACACCCTGCGGGAGATCGCGGCACAGTACCCCGACGACCCCTTATTTTTGCTTGTTGGGGCGGACGCGGCTCGCGATCTGTCTGAGTGGCACCAGGCCCGGGAGATCGCCGGTCTCGCGACCGTCGTCGCGATGACGCGACCCGGCTTCGAGCCGGTCCCGGACGAGCTGGTGACCGAGACCATCGAGGTGCCCCCGGTGGATATCTCGGCCACCCTCGTGAGAGAGCGGGTGGCGCGCGGGGAGTCGATCGCCGACCTCGTGCCCGAAGAGGTGGCGCGTTACATAGACTCACACGGACTGTATCGCATAGAGGACTGATGCTGAAGCAGCTGGTCGCGAAGGCCTTAGGCACCCGTTTCGAGCGCGAGCTCAAGCGGCTGCAGCCCGTCATCGACGAGATCTACGCGCACGAAGAGCGCCTCAAGGGGCTCTCGGACGCGGAGGTCCAGGCACAGACCGACAAGCTGCGCGGCATTCTGAACGAGCGGCTGGGCGACCTCCGTGCCAAGCTCGAGGAGAAGAAACAGGCGAAACACGCGTGCGCCGATCCCTCGGAGCGCGACGAGCTGTCCGACGAGGTGAACGAGCTGACGGAGCGCCTCAAGGAGGAGACCAGCCGGGCGCTGGACGACATCCTGCCCGAGGCGTTCGCCACCGTGCGGGAAGCGTGCCGCAGGCTGCTCGGCACCAAGGTGGTCGTGACGGGCCACGAGCTCACGTGGGACATGGTCCCGTACGACGTGCAGCTGATAGGGGGGATCGTGCTGCACCAGGGCAAGATCGCCGAAATGGCGACGGGTGAGGGGAAGACCCTGG
>JBHIEQ010000454.1:0-2038 GCA_046760725.1 Gemmatimonadales bacterium | reverse complement strand
TGCGGGAGGCGGTGGTAAGGGCGACGGCATGACGCCGCTTCCCTGCCATAATGACATAGCGACCACCTAACTCGCTGCCATGAAGGCGGTTAGCACCTCCAGAAACCTGCTATTGTGACGTATCGCAGGTGGCATGCCGGTTGCTTTCCCGTGTGGCCGGAAGCCGCCGGGCTCGTGTGCGGCAATTCGAAAAGCAAGGAACTGGTAGGCATAAGGAGGTAGTGATGTTGTATCCCACGATTTGGCGCGGTGAGCGGTTCCCGAGCATCTGGCGGGATCTGTTCAATGTGCGCAACGAGTTTGACCGGTTGTTCGACCGTCTCGGCCCCGAGGGTACCGACTTCTCCGGTTGGGTTCCGACGGTGGACGTACGCGAGACGAACGACGCCCTGCTGATCGAGGCCGAGCTGCCGGGTCTCACTCCCGATGACGTGGACGTTCGCGTCGAGAACGGCGTTGTCACGATCAGTGGTGAGAAGCGGCGCGAGGTCGAGAAGGAGAAGGACGACTCGTATCGCCTCGTGGAGCGCTGCTACGGCCGGTTCGAGCGCAGCTTCACGCTCCCGCGCGGCGTCGATGCCGAAAAGGTGAGCGCCGAGTTTTCGAACGGCGTGCTGACGGTGAGCCTTCCCAAGGCTGAGACCGCGAAGCCGCGGAAAATCGAGATCAAGGCTGGGAACGGCAAGAAGCGGATCGGCAGCAGGTAACGGTCGATCGGGGTCTCACGGCTCCCGATTCACAGCGAGTGAGCTCGCTGCTCGGCCGTCTCCCGCTGAGGCGGGCATGTGCGGTTGCCCGTTTACGGGCAGGCTGGCCGAGCAGCGGCTTCAGCTGCTGGAGAGTCGCTCCCTCGCCTCCCGGTAGCCCTCGGCGATCGCCTCGCCCGCTCGATGGAAGTCCAGCCACCGCATGTGGCCTAACTTCGGTTGAATCAGTAGGTCCGGCCGGTCCTGCTCGAGCCTGGTAGTGGTGATGAACGTCTCCATGATGTTGATCGAGGTAGTCACGACGTCGAAGATGCTCGGCAGTTGCTCCCGGCTGCGCCACCGCTTGATCTGGGGCAGGGCGGGCAGTCCCACGCGAGAGAATCGTCTTTGCAGGGCTTTTGCGATCCGGACCTTGGTCTCGGTCGCCGGCGTGTCGGGGACCGGCGGGCCGGGAGACGGGGCGGGTTGTGAGGGCGCTTTCCTGCCGACGACGCCGCGATTTAGGTCGACGGCGACCGTGAAATCGGCCCCCATGTCCCGCAGTACGTTTACCGGAACGGGATTGACCAGTCCGCCGTCCACCAGGATCCTGCCGTTCCAGCGGACGGGCGTCAGGATCGCCGGAATGGAGAAGCTGGCTCTAACGGCCTCGATGATATCCCCCTCCCGAATGGCAACTTCTTCACCGGTCTCCAGGTCCGTGGCGACCGCGCAATAGGGGATTGGGAGCCGCTCGATCCGCGTCTCCTTCACGTGGGCGCGGATGAACTCCGAGACCTTCTTGCCGTCGATGAGCCCTGACTTGGGCAGTACGGCGTCGAAGAACGATGCGACCTGCTTCCAGTCGAGCCGGAGTGCCATGTCTTCCAGTGCGTCGAGCTCTCCGGACGCGAACACGGCGCCCACCGCGGCGCCGATGCTCGTGCCCGCTATGCAATGCACGCTCAGGCCCGCCTCCATCAGGGCCCTGATCACCCCGATGTGCGCCCACCCACGCGCCGAACCGCTGCCGAGCGCGAGCCCGACGGTCGCGCCAGGAGGAATCGTTCTTGCTGGCGATGTCATCGGCGGTGTCTCGGGCGTCCCCAGTACGGCAGTTAGACTGTGCGAATCTGGCTGAATCTAACAGTCCCGTAAGGGGCCGGTGGGACAGACACGATGCTTTTGACTCTCAACGACTCCCCAAGTTTTGTTGAGCGCCGATTCAGCACATTGAGCGTCCGCTGGATTCACTGTCGGCGCCCGGCAGTTGAGGCCCGTATCGAACAGCTCCTCCGCGATCTCCCAGTCGGGGATCTCGTGGCCTGTAGACATCGAGGACGTGCGGGCAC
>JBHIEQ010000453.1:0-2046 GCA_046760725.1 Gemmatimonadales bacterium | reverse complement strand
ATGGCGTTGCCGCCACGGTGCGATGGCTGGCGGCGGGACACCCCGACCCCGACACGGCGTGACGGAATCGGCGAGCACCGAGGCCCCCGCCCCACGCGCCGGCGAGACAACGCTCTCACCGGAGCGCTGGCCCTGGGCCCTCGTCTTCTCGTCGGCGATCGTAACAGTGAACTGGTACTTCGCGCGCACCACGGCGATTGCGACGCGGGGTCACGACGGCTCGTGGCTCGGCGTTTCGGGCCTGGAGCTTCCGGCGTGGGCGGCCTTTCTTCTCACCTTTGCGCTCCTGGGCGTCGGGACGGCGCTCGTGGCACGGCCGATCCTGGGACGGCGACCAGTCGCCCTCGGCATGGGAGGCGGCGAACGCCGACAGGGCCTCGTGCTGCTGGCCATCGGGCTCCCGGTGGGGATCTTGATCGCGTGGAGCGGCGCACGGGACGCGACGATCGCGGGCGTCTATCCGCTCGCAGATGTGACGCTAGCGGCGGGTCCCTTCGCACTCCACGCCGCCCTCTACGGGCTCTACTACCTCGGCTTCGAGTATCACTTCCGCGGGTTTCTCCTCCTAGGACTCAAGGAGAGAATCGGACCGAACACCGCTCTAGTATTGCAGGCCGCGCTCGCCACCCTCGCACACGTGGGAAAGCCGGGAACCGAGCTCGCGATCGCGTTCCCCGGTAGTCTCGCGCTCGGCTGGATCACGCTTCGCACCGGCTCGATCTGGTACGCGCTTGCGATCCACTGGGTGGTGGGTGTCGCAATGGACTGGTTCATTCTCGCCTCCCCGTGATAGCTCCACGGATCCGGCTAATCGGGTTGTGCATGGTGACGCTCGCCGGCGTGCCCGGTGCGGCGCGCGCCCAAGTGGACACGAGCGGGCTACACGCCACACTCGGTGGATGGGCCGAAAGCACCTGGCTCCTGCTGTTGGACAGAGGGGCGGCGGACGGCGGACGGTTGAACGACCGGGGCATGCTTCAGCGGTTC
This sequence comes from Gemmatimonadales bacterium, assembly GCA_046760725.1. Taxonomy (GTDB): domain Bacteria; phylum Gemmatimonadota; class Gemmatimonadetes; order Gemmatimonadales; family GWC2-71-9; genus JBHIEQ01. The sequence continues at coordinate 1,059 of JBHIEQ010000453.1, read as the reverse complement.
CATCCCGACATCGACAAGGAGTACGAGCTGGATCTCATCTCGTCGCGCTTCGGGCTCTCGGAGGAGTATGTGTGGCACAGGGCTGACAACGGAGCGCGCTACTGGGGTGGCAGCATCAACCACAAGGATCTGGTGGCCGGCGGGAACTTCAAGGCGCGAGTGCCGTTGGGCAGAGGGTGGGCGACACACGTGAGACTCGACAGGGACGAGCTCCCGGCGATCGATCGCAGTCTCGTGCGGATCGGATTCCGTAAGGACTGGTTGCGCGGGCCGTTTCTCTTCTTCGAAGGCACGCTGCTCAAGATCAAGCCGGAGATGGATCTCACGGTGGGGGGTGGCGTGCGGGGAGAAGAGGGAGAGGTGTGGCTCTCGGCCACGATGCTCGAGGCATTCAGCGACATCATCTACCAGGGTCTCGTGGTCTGGCACGGTTTCGCGGACACCGCGCTGGACTACGAGGAGCAGCCGTTCGCTCTCAGGGGGAGCGCCGAGTGGCGTCCGGCTCGGGGGGTGCGGGTCGAGCTCAACGCCGCCGTCCTCACACCCACTCGCGTGCGGGCGTATCGCCAGGTGGCGCCCGACACCGGGTTTCGTCAGGACGAGCGGTTCGGGTTCGCGTCGGGTCTCTTCGAGTGGGCGCCCCTGCCCCGCCTTCGCGTGGGCGGGTTCGCCACCTGGGTGCGGGCGGTGACCGACCGCACTCCCCTGCCCCAGAGCGGGCCGGCGGACGACTTCCGCCTGGTCGAGCGAACGACGCGCGCGGGAGCGTTTCTCCTCTTGAGCCCGGGCACGCGCTGGCGGGGCGAGGCTTGGCTCGCGCGCAGCACTAGGCCGGAGACGAGAGACTACCGCCAAGGCGCGCCGCCGGATGTGGACTACGAGGATCGCGCGTGGAGCGGTGCCGCCCTCGTGGGATACGAGCCACCCGGAGGCTTCCGGACGCACCTGGCGTTCGAGTGGGACCTGCGGGACGTGAGCAAGGGCGAGGGACAAGTTCCTAGCATGGAGCGCACGCTAGGCGAGCACAACACTCGCGTTCGGCTCGACCTGGGGTGGCAG
>JBHIEQ010000452.1:0-2050 GCA_046760725.1 Gemmatimonadales bacterium | reverse complement strand
GGACGAGGAGATCACTCCTCTGGCCGTGGCGGCGAACGAGCTACACAACGAGCGGTGGGGTCTCTTGATGCGCGCGGGGAACGACAAGAGTCATCTCGCGCGCCAGGTGGAGCGATCGGCGGACATCTACATGTCACGCGTTTCCAACTTCCTCCACCAGACGCCGTTCGCGTATCTTAGGGCGCCCAGGGGGAGCCTGCCGCACGATTAGGGGCGTCGGGCGTCGGGCGTCGGAAGCGAACTCGGAACAGCCCCGGGAGCGCGCCGGAATCGGCCGCCGTTGCGTGTCGCACCGTTACCGTCTGGTGTCCGTCGAGCCTAGGCATCAGGGGCTGTTCTCGCTACGACGCAACAGACCTTCGCGACCGACCAATGATCGGGAAGCGAGAGAGCCGCCAGGAACTCATCACGGATCTCGGCGAAGTCGTCTCCCAGGAACTCCCGCAGCAGCTTCATGCGCTCCAAGCGGTCCCTCCACGCCGAGACTATCTCGGGGCCCGCCGGACCGTCAAATGACAGCTCCGCGTCGGGAATGGTGAAGCTCTCCCGGGCTGCATGCCGAGACTCGCCGCTATCTCGTCGTGCGTATATCCCTCCACGTCGTGCATCACGAACACCAGTCTGTACTTGTGCGGCAGCCGGTCGATCGCTTCCCTCAGCCGGTCCTTGAGATCGGGATCGGGCGCCCGAGGATTGCCCGCCATCGTCGCCGCGTGTTCCAGGTCCACTTCCCTCAGTCTGAATCGCTTCACCTTGCGCAGCATGTTCAGCACCACCGTGTGAGCGATCGAGAAGAGCCAGGTGCCGAACGCCGCGTCCCCGCGGAACTGACCGATGCGCTCGAACGCCCGGATGAACGTCTCCTGGGTGCACTCACGGGCGAGGTCCTCCTCGCCGGTCATGCGGTACGCCAACCGGTAGATGCGGTCCACGTGGGCGTCGTACAGGGCCCGCTCTGCCGCCGGGTCTCCCAGGCGGACTCTCCTTATCAGTTCCGTTACGTCCACCCGGCCCCCGGGGTCGTCTGTCATGGTGACACTGGGTTCAGGAGAATGGTTGCGCCAGCAACCCTTGAATCAGCCTCTCGAGATCCGCCGCCATCACGCGTCCCGCCTCCAGGACTTCGTCATGCGAGAGCCGCGCGCCGGAGAGCCCGGCCGCCAAGTTGGTGATGACCGCGATGCCGAGGACGCGCATGCCGCGGGCCCTGGCGGCGATCACCTCGGGGACGACCGACATCGCGACCGCGTCCGCCCCCAGTCGCCTGAGCATCTCGATCTCGGCCGGCGTCTCGTAGCTCGGCCCCAGGACCCCCGCGTACACGCCCTCCTCGAGCGTGATCCCCAGCTCCCTCGCCGTTCGAAGCGCCAGCGCCCGAAGCTCGCGATCGTAGGGCTCCGACATGTCGGGGAATCGTTCCTCGCTCTCCAGCACTGGCCCGATGAGCGGATTGCGCCACATCAAGTTGACGTGGTCCGCGATCAGCATGAGTGAGGGCGGCCTGAGACTCGCGCGCAGCCCTCCCGCCGCGCCGGTCACGATCAGCGTGTCGACGCCGAGTGATGCGAGGAGCCGCACCGGCAACACGACCGCCTCGGGCGAGTGGCCCTCGTAGAGGTGAAACCGGCCGTTCAGAATCGCAAGCGGCACGCCGGACAGCTCGCCCAGCACCAGTTGCCCCTCGTGTCCCGGAGTGCGCGCCCGCGGGAATCCCGGTATATCGGCGTAGGGGATCCTGGTGGCGGGCCGAAATCGCTCTGCCAGGCCGGACAGCCCCGAGCCGAGAACGATGGCGATGCGCGGCGAGATGACGCCCAACCGCTCTCGCACGTACCGCTCGGCCGTCGCTAACAGGTCAGGACTCTTGCCTCCCGTTTGCTCTTCCCGTTTCCCAGCCGTTTCCCGTTTCCCGCTCCCCGACCATTTCCCGTTTCTCGTTTCCCGCTTCCCCATTCCCGCATCCCGTATCTAAAGCAGCATCCCGGCGAGGCTCGCGCTCATGAACGCCGCGAGGTTCCCGCCCACCATCGCGCGCAGTCCCAGCCTGGAG
>JBHIEQ010000451.1:0-2053 GCA_046760725.1 Gemmatimonadales bacterium | reverse complement strand
CAACCATCGACCGCGTCCTGGTGCAAGGCTACGGCCTCGCGGCGCTCGCCGCGAACCTGTGCTCTCGTCTCACCCGGACGCCGACGTTCATGCTCGTCTGTAGCCCGGTCGAGCGCTATTACGAGTGCCGGAGAGAGCATCCGCTCCCCGGCTTGCCGTTCAAGGCGCGTGAGCTGTGGGGTCTCAGGTTGCTCGCCCGCATGAATGCGCGGCTCGGCCGTCACTACGTCGTGCTGAGCGAGCACCTGGCACAGGTCGTGCGCGGCCACGGAACGTCGAGACCAATCTCGGTCGTTCCGGTCTACGGAGTGGACACCACCGTGTTCAGCCCGCGTGGAGAGGACAGGTCCACGATTCGGCGACGGAAAGGTCTCCCGGAGTGGGGCTCCCTCCTATTCTTCAGTAGCCGCGTAGCACCCGAGAAGGACACGGATACTCTGCTCGAAGCTCTGAAGCGGCTTGCCAACGCGGGGAGGGACGTGAGGCTGCTGCACCGGAGCGGAGGATACCGGGATTTCCTGCAACTTGCCCGCGCCAAGCGGGTTGCAGACCGACTGATCGCAACTGACGCCGTCCATCCCAACCTCGAGCTTGCAGACGACTATCGGGCGTGCGACATCTGCATTCAGGCCAGTCGGGAGGAGGGACTCGGCTTCTCCGTGCTCGAAGCGCTCGCCTGCGAGGTGCCGGTCATTGCGTCGGCCGTGGGCGGCCTCAGAGAGACGATCATCAACGGCGAGACTGGATGGACCTATCCACCGGGCGACTCGGGCGCGCTCGCTGACAGGATCGAAGAGGTACTCGAGAAGCCCGCTGAGGCCCGGCGCCGGGCGGCTCGCGGACGCGCGATGGTGACGGAGCGATACGAGAGCAGGGTGGCGTTCGATCGACTGGCGAAGCTACTTGTGGGATCGGAGGCAACTTGAGGGTCGATCTAATAGCGCAGTCCTGGCTAATAGGACGAAAGCAGTGAACATAGGGATCGTAGTGCACAGTTACGATCCGTCCGAGGGAACCGGAGGATACACGACGGAACTCGTGCCGCGAATCGCGGAACAACACGACGTGACCCTCTACGCCGCGCGCGTCGCGGCACCGTTGCCCGACAACGTAACGCTCGTTCGCGTGCCGGCCATCATGACGACCGCCTACACCGCCATCCTCAGCTTCCCGCTAGCCTTCCGCAGGGTCAGGAAATCACACGATCTGGTGCACGCGCAGGGGTGGGTGACGGGCTCGGCGGACATCGTGACTGCACACTTCGTTCTAGCCGCATGGCGCCGGGTCGCCCGTCACCAGACTGCCCGCTCGGGGTGGGGCGAGCGGCTGCTCGGGGGTATCGTAGAGCAGCGCGAGGCGGCCCTCTTTCGCCGCGGATGCCGCCAGATCATCGCGCCGAGCCGGAGAGTGAGAGACGATCTCGAACGGTTCTACCGCCCGACTGCGCAGATCAACGTAGTACATCACGGGTTCACTGAACCACCTCCCGATGTGAGCCGCGAAGCAGCGAGACGCCGCTTCGCGCTGGGTGCCGAGGAGCTGGTTGCGTTATGGGTGGGAGATACGCGCAAGGGGCTGGGCACCGCCATCGAAGCGGTAGCGAAGACCCCCGAAGCACGCCTTCTCGTCGCTACGCGCTCCCCGCGGGAGTCACACTTGGCGCACGCTGATCGTCTCGGGTGTCTGAGCCGCATTCGCTGGGCGGGGTACCTGGAGAATGCTTGGCCGGCGTACGCGGCTGCCGACCTTCTCCTCTACCCAACGGTGTACGATGCATTCGGTCTCGTCGTAGCCGAGGCAATGGCATGCGGTGTGCCACCGATCGTGCCCAAAACGGCCGGAATCGCTGAGTTGATCGAGCACAGGCGATCAGGATGGCTCCTCGACGCGCCCACGGTGCCGGAAGCGAGGTACGCACTCCAGGCGCTCGCAGCGGAACCCGAACTGCGAGCCCGGGTGGCTGCCGGCGCCCGCGAGACGGCTCGAGCGCGGTCATGGGATCGTGTGGCGGAGGAGACCCTCGACGTGTATGAAGCCGCCGCAGCGCGATGAC
>JBHIEQ010000450.1:0-2057 GCA_046760725.1 Gemmatimonadales bacterium | reverse complement strand
GAATCTGGCGCCGGTTGGGCGAGCGAGGGGACGCGGTGGGAGACGACTGTGCGGTGGTGGAGATGGGTGGCAAGCGGGTCGCTATCGCCACTGATCTCGCGGTGGAGGGTCGCCACTTCCGGATCGGCTGGATCTCTCACTACGAAGCCGGGTGGCGTGCGGCGGCGGCTGCGCTGTCGGATCTCGCGGCGGTTGCAGCCGAGCCGCGCGGTGTGCTGGTGAGTCTCGGTGTGCCGGCGGAGTGGCCCGACGTGTTCGTGGAGGACGTGATGGACGGTGTGGGGGCGGTTACGGAGTGGGTGGGTGGGAGGGTGTGGGGAGGGGATCTCATTCAGGCCAATCCCGCCGTGATCGACGTGACCGTGGTGGGGGAGGCGCGCTCACCAGTGATGCGTTCCGGTGGCGCGAGCGGCGATGGCGTTTGGGTAACTGGGACTCTGGGTGGTCCGCGTGCGGCTCTTGGCGCTTGGGCGTCGGGGTTGGAGCCCGAGGAGAGCGCCCGGGAGCGTTTCGCGCGTCCTATTCCCCGCATACGGGAGGCGTCGTGGCTGATGGAGCAGGGGGCCACGGCGATGATCGACGTGAGTGACGGGTTGGTCGGCGACGCCGGCCATATCGCCGCGGCGTCGGGTGTCGCGGTCGTCCTCGAGAGTGAGTTGGTGCCGGTTCACCCCGCGGCCGAGCCGAAGGATGCGCTCGTGGGTGGGGAGGAGTTCGAGTTGTTGGTCACTCTGCCGCGGTCGTCGGCGCAGGACATCGGGGCCCGGTTCGAGGAAGAGTTCGGGGTGCGGTTCACGCGAGTGGGTGCAGTCGAGGCGGGGTTCGGGGTTAGGGTCCTCAGGGGTGGCTCGCCGGTCGAGGTACCCGCCGGGTACTCTCACTTCTAGTCCGGGAATGCTTCGCCCCGTCTGGTATCTGATCAACGTGTTCGTGCTGACCGTGTGGTATGGCACGAAGGTGATGGTAGCGGCTATGCTCAAGGTGCCCAACAGGTCGGGTGGTCTGTACGATCAGGCGGCGCGGCGCTGGGCTCGCAAGCAGCTCAAGGCGGCCGGTGTTCCCGTGACGGTGGTGGGTGGGGAGAACCTCCCCCGGGGTCAGCCTGTGGTGTATGTGTCCAATCACCAGTCGTGGTTCGACATTCTCGCGCTCGCCGCGAATCTGCCGGGGACAGTTCGGTTCGTTTCAAAGAAGGAGCTCGCCAGGGTGCCGTTTCTGGGTCCGGCGATGCGGCAGGCGGGGCACATATTCATCGACCGGCAGAACTTGCAGCAGGCGTTGGGGGCTTACCAGGGGGTATCCGGCGTGATCCGTGGGGGGATGAGCGCGATATTGTTCGCCGAAGGCACGCGCAGTCGGACCGGCCGGCTTCAGCCTTTCAAGAAGGGTCCCTTCGTGCTGGCGATCGCGGCGCAGGTGCCCGTCGTTCCTGTGTATTGCGGTGGCACGTTCGGCATTCTTCCCAAGGGCAGTATTTGGGTGCGACGGCGACCCGTTACTTTAGTCATCGGCGAGCCGATCCCGACCGAGGGGCTCGACTACGAAGCTCGCGGCGAACTCTTGACCAAGACTCGCGACGCGATGCTGCGGTTACGATCCCAGGCCGGAGAAGGAAACGCCGAATGACGACGATCATAGATATCTCGGCGCGCGAGATACTCGACTCGCGCGGGAATCCCACTGTGGAGGCGGAGGTGACGCTCGCGAGTGGTGCGGCGGGTCGCGCGGCGGTGCCGAGCGGCGCATCGACCGGCGAGCACGAGGCCGTGGAGCTCAGGGATGGTGACGGCGAGCGCTATGGTGGCAAGGGTGTGCAGCAGGCTGTGCGCAACGTGAACGAGGTGATCGGTCCAAGGCTCGAGGGGTTCGATGCCGACGATCAGATGGAGATCGACTACGAGATGCTCGATCTGGACGGCACGCCCAACAAGAGCAAGCTCGGTGCCAATGCGATTCTTGCAGTCTCGCTTGCGGTCGCCCGCGCGGCCGCTGAGGATCACGGTCTTCCGTTGTTCCGTTACTTGGGCGGCCCGTTGGCACATGTTTTGCCGGTTCCC
>JBHIEQ010000449.1:0-2068 GCA_046760725.1 Gemmatimonadales bacterium | reverse complement strand
GCGGGCCTTGCGCGTGCAGCGCGCCATCGAGACCAATGACAACAAAGAAGATGGCCGACGGCAGAATTAGGAATCTCACCATGGACACCTTCCCCTGACGCAGCAACCGTCGGATTCGCGTACTTATCTTCGCGCCCGGTTACGCCCTCGCCTACCGTGCCGGGTAGGCCGCGTTGGCCTCCGCCGTTTCGTTGGCAGCGACAGTCACCTGGTGCGTTTGCGTCCCGAGCCTTTCGTGCCAGAACTCCAGCGCGTACGTCCCGGGCGGCACGTTCTCCAAGCGGTACCGCCCGTTCTCGTCCGTCACCGCGTAGTAGGGATGCGCGGCCACCACTATCCACGCCCGCATCCAGTCGTGAGCGTCACAGTCGACGCGGATGATCTCGGGCGAAGGGAACTGCGCTCTGAGGGATTTCAGGAACCCCGGTTGCGCCTTGTTGATCGGGCGATTCGCTCTGCTTCGCGTGTGTACGTTATGGAGGATGCCGTCGTTGTTGAGGATGTTGAACGTCTGGCCAGCGGGTACGATGAGGATGTGTGGAGAGAAGCGGCAGCCGTTCTGGTCCAGAGTTATGGCAGTGCTCTCAGACGGCCAAGGCTTCCCGGCTCGTATGTCCGTAATCGAGACCACAACGAACCGCAAGCCGCTGTTCTCGGAGGAGACTACGAGATCCTGGGCAAACTTGGGTTCCCGAGCGCAGACTTCTCGGTCTTTCGTAATCTCGAGACGCTCAGGTGCTGGAGCTCCTCCGGTCAGGGTCACGCGGCCGCTAATCGTGCCGCCGTCGGCGACCTCCCGCGCCGTATATGCAACGGGCTGTTGTGAAGACGCCGTCACCGCGGCGCTGATCAAACCACCGCCGATCAAGATGGCTAGTCGCCGCACCTCGCTGGCCTCCGAATTCAGGAAGTTCGGTTCGGAATTGACGGATGCGACCTTTATGAAGGACAGCATGAAGCGGCAGTGGTTTTTTTCTGAAGGATCATTCACACAGCGAACCTACAGGCTACACCACCAGCTTCACCGCCATCAAAGCCAGCGCGATCGCCAGCGCGATTCGGATCGGCCGATCACCCCCCTTGACGGATACACGCGTCGCGGCGACCGCGCCGGTGGCGTTGCCCGCCGCAAGTGACGCGGCGGTGCCCCACGAGACGTTGCCGGTCGCGATGAAGACCGCGAGTGCCGGCAGAGTCACGACTAGCACCACGAAGACCTTGTGCACGTTGGTACGCAGGAGATCGAAGTGCAGCAGGCGGTGCAGCACGAGCATCAGCAAGAGCCCTACGCCCGCCTGGATGAACCCGCCGTAAAAGCCAATCGCCAGGAAGCCAAGAAACGCCACCACTCGAGCGCGCGGCGAGAGCTCCCGGTGCCCGTCGCCCTCCGGCCCCGGCAGCAACAGCCCCACCACCGCAAGAATCAGCACGGCCGCCAGAATGGCTCGAAAGATCCCGGGATCCACTCGCACCGCCAGCACCGCTCCCAAAACGGCGCCCGGAATCGTGGCGAGCGCTAACCCGAGCCCGCCGCGCGCATGACGCAACCCCTGCTGCCGAAAGCTGGCCACGGCCGCCACGTTCTGAACCAGGATCGCGAACCTGTTCGTACCGTTGGCGACGGCCACCGGCAGGCCGAGGAAGATCAGGATCGGCAGTATGAGAAGCGAGCCGCCACCGGCCAACACGTTCAGAAACCCGGCGGCGAGTCCCGCCCCGAACACCGCAACATAGAACACCACGGGAGGAAGTTAGCCGCAAGCGAGGCCAGTCGCTGCACGTCACCCGGTCTGCGCGGCGGCTTTACAGCGGTGCGAGCCGGCTCAATCGGCGATGTCTCCCCAATGCCTCACTCACCGAACGATGCGGACGTATTTCGTCGCCTCGCGTGCCTCTCTCTGGCGATCCTCCTTACGATCACCGGTTGCGGAGAGAGCATCGAGCCCGTGCCTACCGTCAACTCGGTTCGGATCAGTCCGGCCAGCACAACGCTCCTCTCCCTTGGCGACACTGTGGGCTCCTCTTGGGTGTCCCACGATGCGTGTTGGGGATCGGTTGCGGTTGGTGG
>JBHIEQ010000448.1:0-2074 GCA_046760725.1 Gemmatimonadales bacterium | reverse complement strand
CGGTGGAGCTGCTTCAGGCCGGTCAGGTAGTGCAGAGCGCCACGGCGGTCGTACAGGCCGGACAGGTCGTTGATCTTGCACTCGCCGCCCCGGTGGCCGCCGCCCAGCCGGTGGCCGCACCGGCGCAGGCGGGGGGCGGCGGGGGGTTCCCCTGGCCCATCGCGGTCTTGGGTGTGGCCGGCGCGGGCGCTGTGGCGTTCTTCCTCACGCAGAAGAAGGAAGACGGCACGACCACGCCCCCACCTCCGCCCCCGTCGGAGCCCGGCAGCATCACGATCAGAGTTCCCAACCCGTGATTTCACTGGAGTGAATTCACGTGCGAGGTGAGATGAAGCGACGCATTGTGTTTCCCATAGCACTGGCGGTGGCTGGTGTCCTATTCGCCTGCAAGGACGACGCGTTGTCGCCGGACATGCCCGGCAGCATCGTGATCAATATCGTAGCGGCGAAGCCACCCGCGACGACCGGTGGTGCCGAACGGGCCCCAGCGGCTCAGCTCGAGGCTCAGGCACTCGATCAGGTAACCGCAGTAGTGAGCGGCCCCATGACCAAGACTCAGGACCTCGCCTTCAACGCGTCGGACAACGCGTGGGAAGGGACGATCGGCGACCTGACCCCGGGCACATATGCGGTGGCCGTCCAAGGGTTCTCGGCCGGCGAGGTGGAGTACTACGGGCAGACGGGTAACGTGCTCGTGAGCAGCGGGGCGACAGCGACGGCGACCATCAGCAACTGGGGTGACTTTCGCCCGAGCTTCGTGAACCTCCCGGTGCAGACCACGAGTTTCACCGTAAGGGTCCAGTGGAATCAGGTGAGCACCGCGACTGAGTACATCTTGGAGTGGGACACGGACCAGCTCGGCTCGTTCCCCAACCGGCTTACCGGCCTCACGGGGACCACTGCGGACATCGATTTCCCGCAGCAGACGGGCGCGTACTGGGTGCGGATGCGCTCCGTGAATCAGGTGGTGTCGGGAGGCGGTAAGCCGAGCGACCCACAGCTCGTTGATATTGTGACCGACATCCCGCCGAGTGGCGACACGCCTGCCAGCGCCCCGAACCTCGGGTTTGGAAGCGGGGCGAACCAGAGAATGCTTGACCTCAGCATCTTCCCGGAAAACGATCAAGACTGGTGGGCGCTGGATGCCTGCAGCGGCGATTCGCTCCGCCTGGAGGTCTACGCCCAGCGGCTGGATCCGCCGTCGCAACTTGACCCCGTCGTCGGGTTGTTCCAGGCATCGGACGGAACCCTAGTGGACTCGAATGACGACATCGACTTCCCGGATACGACGGACTCACGGCTGATCGTCCCGCAGCTCCCCGTAAACGGCAGCTACTGGGTCTTGGTGATCGGGTTCGATTCCACGGAGATCGGGGCGTACGAGCTGGAGATCGATCTGACGGGAGGTCCCAACAACCAGGGCACTTCCTGCGGCACGCCGGATCTCGCGCCCACCAGCGTCACGGCTCCCTCGACCGGGACGACGGGCGAGATCATGCGCGTCGACGTGACGGTCGATAATCTCGGTGACGGTCCGGCGCGGCCCGGTTGGACGGGTGACATCCGGCTCTCGACGGACAACGTCATCTCGACGGCTGACATCCAGCTCACGACCTACTCCGAGGACACACAGATCGATCCCGGCATTCCCTTTACGCGAACGCTGGCGGTCGTTCTCCCCGAGACATTGACGCCGGGCACTTATTACCTCGGTGTAATCGTGGACGCGAACGGTGATTTGTCGGAGCTCGATGAGACGAACAACAGCATCGCGAGCGTCAGTACGATCGACATCTCCGCGGCCGCCTTCAGCAGGGGCAAGCTTGCCAGCCTGAATCTCCACACGTGCCGCGTTGACGACACCGGCGCTGCCCAGTGCTGGGGCGACAACCTGGACGGAGAGCTGGGCGACGGAACTCTGGACAACGTGAGGACCAGCCCCGTGACGGTGATCGGCGGCCTCACGTTCTCCCAGATAGTGACCGGCCAGTTCCACACCTGCGGTCTCACGACGACCCAAGAGGTGTACTGTTGGGGCTGGAATGGAGACGGCCAGCTCGGCGATCCAAACACG
>JBHIEQ010000447.1:0-2082 GCA_046760725.1 Gemmatimonadales bacterium | reverse complement strand
GCCGTTCAGCGCGTAGATGAGCGCCACTCTGCTGAGTCCGAAATCATCTTCGGCGGCGACCTCCACGAACACCTCATCGATACTCGACACACGCAAATCCCGCCCGGGCTTGCGGAACGACACCGACGGCGCCTGATCGGCGAGCGGATCGATGTAGTAGTCGGGAGACCCCACGACCTCCGACCCTTCGGGTGTGACGAACACGACGCGATACAGCTCTTCCTCCTCGACCCGGATCGCCCCGGCGAGCGCGAGGCCGGAAACGGGCTCCAGGGCAATCGTGTCGGCCCCTCCTACGACCAACATCCCGCCCGCCACTGGGATCGTAGGCGTCACCGTCACGAGCACGTTCGTACCGACGACCGCCGCGATGTCGCCGCCGTCCTGCTCGATCAGCGGACTCAGACCCGTGTAAGCGGGGAACCGGTACTCCAGATCGACGCGCTGAACGTACGGCAGGTCCCGCACCTCGATCGTATAGATCGCGGAGCGCACCCCTCCCGCTTCCGCGAAATAATGGGTCTCATCGCCGAGATCGAACATCACTAGCGAGAATCCGCCGGCCTCTTCGTCCACATCCATGGGCCACCGTTCCCATTCGGGGCTGTCCCCCCGCAACAGCGCCACCTCCACCTCATCGGTGTCGAAGTTGTGGAGCGCCGCTGTGACCTTGACGTCGGCCCCCCGTGCCACCACGAGGTCGCCCGGCGTCACCTCGATCCAGTACGGGCTCGCCGCTCCTGCTCCGGTCCACGGCGCCAGCAGGAACGGAGCCGCGTGACGTACGAAACCCGGCTGAAACAGAAGCACGGCTACGACCATGAGCGTCGCCCCCGCTAGCAGACCGGACGACCGCGCGAGCCGCAGTTGCTCGACCCGACGACCGTACTCGATCGCGGCACAACGCTCCGCCGCGCGATGAACCAGTCGGTCGATCAGCGCCGGGGAGCCGGCCGGCCCCCCGGCAACGCCCGTCCGGCTCCCGAACTCAACGGCGCTCAGCAGCTCCCCCTCGAGAGCGGGCTCGTTCTCCTCCAGATAGAGCGCCACCCGCTCGTCGGACACCTGCCGAGCGAGCGGCATCATGAGGAACCGTACACCGATCGCGATCAGCGCCAGATAGGTCAAGAGCCTGAACGACGTGACCGCCCAGCCCGCGAAGCGAAACTGGTCCATGCCCAGAGATGAGATCAGGAACAAGCCGAGCGCGGCACTCACGAGGATCGCGATTCCGCGCACCGCGATCCTCAGACGCCACCGACCTCGCGCGGATCGGACGACCCGCACCAGGTCCTCATGAGGGTCGCGAGCGTCGCGCGCAATCATTGCCGGCTCCTGTCCCCAATTGGCTTTACCTTCGATCCAGAGAGGTGATGGGCCGCGCCTGACTCGACCATGAGAGTGAGAAGCACGGCCAACAACAGGTACCACCACAGCCCCTGTCGCCGTTCCCGCTCCGCGGGGCTCAGCGGCGCCGCCAGCTCCCGCGCGCGGTCGCCGCCGTCATCTACCGGCGCAATGGCCGCCAACATCTCCTCGGCGTCGAGTGACGTGAGATCCGATTCGGCCCGGTCGGCATTGACCGCGACGACATGCAGGCGTCCCCGGTCGCCGCCCAAGGGCCGAATCTCGTAGAATCCCGCCTCTCTAAGTTCCACGCGCGGTTCCGCAGCGAGCGACTCGACCGCACGTTCTCCGGACGGCGACTCGATCACCACCTGCTCAGTTTCCCAAGCGAGCTCTTCGATCGCCGGCACGTCGAGCACCTCGCCGACCGATCGCCACGCCGGTCGCGAACGGTAATCGGCGAGATGGCGTACTACCTGATGGACGAACGGCAGGAAGACGGGCCGCACGGGCAGATCGTTCCATAGATTGGCGATCCCCGACGCGAGTACGAGTATGCTGCCGTTCCCGAAACGCTCCTCGGCAAGCGCGAGCGAACCGTCGTCGAAACGGGCCAGCGCTACAGCTCGCGCCGAGCCGTCGTAGCGACGGTAGCGGAAGAACCTCACGCCCGAGAAGTCACCGCTGCCGGGTTGGGAAAAACGCGCAAACACACGGTGATCGTAGTCAAGGATG
>JBHIEQ010000446.1:0-2089 GCA_046760725.1 Gemmatimonadales bacterium | reverse complement strand
GAGTTATACGGACAGGATCGCCGGCGACAACTACAACAGGGTCGCAGGCGCGGATGCGCGCATCGTGTTCGCGCGCCTGTATTACGTGCAAGCGCAGCTGGCCGGCAGCTTCACCCGGACGGCGGGGGCGGCCGCGAGCGGTCCGCTCTGGGAGTTGGTGGCGGATCGCACCGGTCGGACGTGGGGGTTCCACTATAGAATCACGGGCATCCACCCCGATTTCCAGGCCGCCGGCGGGTTCGTGCCGCGTACGGGTACGGTGGAGCCGTTCATCGCCAATCGGCTCACGGCGTACGGCAAACCCGGTGCGACGCTGGAGAACTGGACGGCCCACGTCATGCTGAGCGGCGTGTGGGACTACGACGGGTTCTTCGATGGCGCTGGCCCACTCGAGACCGCGCTGCGCGTGAGAAACTTCTTCACGCTGCGAGGCGGCTGGCAGCTCGGCGCGACTCCGGTATGGGAGACGGTAGCGTTCGATCCGAACTTCTATGCAGGGTACGCGGTGGAACGGAAGACCGCGGGTGGAACGGACACCATCCCGTTCACCGTGCCCGAGCGCGTCACTGACGTGGTCGGCATTGGTGCGAACGTGGGGACGCCGCAGTTCCCGACCTTCGCCGCCCAGATCGAGGCGCAGGTGGGCAAGGCCGTGACGTTCTTCGAACCGGCACGGTCCGACGCGGTCTCCGTAGGGGCGACGGTCACCTGGCGGCCGACCGAGCAGCTCCGCGCCGAGCTGCGCTACACCCACGCGCGGCTCAACCGCGAGCGCGACGGTACGCGTCTCTCCACCGCGAACATCCCGCGTCTGAAGCTCGAGTACCAGATCTCGCGGCCGATCTTCGTCCGGTTCGTCGGGCAGTACGACGCACAGACGCGCGACGCCCTACGAGATCCGCGCACCGACGACCCGATCCTGCTCGGCGATTCAACGACCCCCGCGTACGGCCGATCCACGAGGGTGACGACCAACGATTTCCGTGTGGACTGGCTCTTCTCGTTCCGCCCGAACCCGGGCACGGTCGTCTTCGCGGGCTACGGATCGAGCCTGAGCGAACCGGACGCGTTCACGTTGCGTGATCTCCGCCGGGTGCGCGACGGCTTCTTCGTGAAGATGAGCTACCTGTTCCGGCTCTAGCCGTCACGAGCCGCCGGATCGCATGCGGTGTGAAATCGATGTCGTTCGGGGAAGGTGACCAACCTCAGGAGTAACGATGAAGAAGCTCGTGATGGCTGCGATCAAGGTATTCCTGCCGGCGGTACTTGGGCTCACGTGGGCTCGCGGTGCGGTGACGCAACAGATCGATGCGAGACCACGGACTCTCGTGGCCGTCGCCGGCGTAGACCCGGGTGCACTCGTGCTGGTGGACTGGATGGCGTTCGAAGTGATTCGGACCGTCGAAGGGCTGGCCGACATTCATGGCGCGGCTATCTCGCCCGATGCGAGTCGCGCATATGCGCTGAGCCTCTCGCGGGCGGACCGGGCACTGTCGGTGATTGACGTTGCCACCGGTAAGGTCGTGCGCGTGGTCGAGCTCGATGCGCCGGCGCACCACGCCGCGATGGAGCCGTCGGGCCGCCGGCTGTACGTGACGTTCGGCACGATGGGTCTCGATCCCGCGCGGCCCCGGGGAATCGCCGCAGTGGGACCGGAAGGCGGCCACGTGGCCGTCATCGCGACCGAGGGAACGCCCTCGTACGTGGCTGTGGCCCCGGACGGATCGTATCTCTACGCCACGACGCTCAGCCCCGACCGCGTGCTCAAGGTCGCGCTTCCGGCATCCAAGCCACATCGCCGTCGCTGAGGATGGCAATGACCTCTTCGTCACCCTATCGACCGGCGGTGTGGCAAAGGTGGACGCCGGCACACTCGAGCTGCGGGGCACGGCCGACACCGGGCCTGATGCCCATGCGGTGGCGCTCGCGGGCCGGCCGGCGCGGCTCTTCGTGGCGAACCGGGATCCTGGGACGCTCTCGGTCCTCGATCCCCGGACGCTGGAGACGATCACGGATCTCCCAATCGCGTCGGTCCCCAGTCATCTGACGGTGCTCCCCGGCGGAGCGTTGCTCGTTTCGGCTGCGGGAT
>JBHIEQ010000445.1:0-2106 GCA_046760725.1 Gemmatimonadales bacterium | reverse complement strand
CTGGGGTGGGTCATGCTCGTGAGAATACCTGGGTCAAGGTCGTGGGAAATGACAGGCGCGAGGTTTTTGTTCGGCGGTTGTGTTTCCGCGGCCCAGGGGTGCGACTGGCCAGACGTCGATCCGGCGGGGTGGTCACCTTTCAAAGGGACAGGTTTCGCTGTGCTCGTCCCGCCGGCATATGAGCTCACTTATGCAGAGGACGGTGACAGAGAGGTCCGGCTTTGGCGGGCCGGAGAGCGAACGCTGAAGTCCGACTGGGGTGACGAGTCGGTGGTGACGGGCGGTCGTCGTGCGCGGTGGGAGGGCGATATCGACTGGCGGCTTTGCGAAGTGATGGTCGGAGGCTATCGCGCTCAGGTGGTAACCTATCAGACGCAGAAGGGTTACTTCGTCGTCGAGGCGTTTTGGGCCGATTTGCCATCGACCGATTGGCGAACGGGAGGCATCCGCCCGGCTCTGTGGATCGTGGCGACCGGTCCTGATCGGGCTGCACAGCGGCAGGCTCTGGCGATCGTTCGAACGGTCACGTTTGCTCGGTAGGGACCCTGCGGCGTAACATACTGCCACGGACGGGGAGCCGAACTCGCGCCGCATGAGCCACATCCACCTAGGCACATCCGGCTGGACGTACGACGATTGGACGGGACCATTCTACCCGGAGAACGTGAAGGGGCCCGAGCGCCTCTCGTTCTACGCCGAGCGATTCGACACGGTCGAGGTCAACGCCACATTCTACCGGCTGCCGTTCCGCGGGATGATCACCGGTTGGAATCGGCGATTGCCGCCCGAGTTCCATCTCGTCCTCAAAGGCCCGCGCTCGGTGACCCATCTCAAGAAGCTCCGCGATTGCGACAACGCGCTGACCGCGTTCCTCGACAGGGTCGCGGAGCTCCGTACGCTCAAGGTGATCCTTTGGCAGCTCCCGCCGTCTCTGCACAAGGATCCCGAAAGGCTCGACAGGTTTCTCTCGGCCCTGCCGGAGACGGTTCGTCACGCTGTCGAGTTTCGGCACGAGAGTTGGTGGGACGGCGACACTCGGGAGGTCCTCTCGCGCAATCGAGCGGCCTTTGTCGCCATCAGTCACCCGAAGCTCCCCGATACCCTCGTTCCCACGACCGACGTGCTGTACCTGCGCTTCCACGGGCTGGGCCGCCGTCTGTACGACTACGATTATTCGCGAGAGGAGCTTCTGGATTGGGTGCAGAAGGTGAAACCGCATTTGCGCGGCCGCGAGCTCTACGCCTTTTTCAATAACGATGTCGGCGCCCGCGCGCCGCTAAACGCGGCGACCTTTAGGCGGTTGCTGGAGGAGGCGGGCTAGGGTGTTGCCGGCTGGGCCGTCCGCCCCGCCTAAAGTATGTACTTCCTCAGATCCTCGTCGTCCACGATCCTGAGCAGCCGGTCTCGCACACGCTCCGCATCGATCGCAACCTGTTTCTCCTCCCGATCTGGAAGCTCGAACAAGAGATCCTCGAGGAGCGTCGTCATCACGGTATGCAACCGCCGAGCGCCGATGTTCTCGGTGCGCTCGTTCATCACCATCGCGAGCCGCGCGACTTCCTCCACGCCGTCCTCGGTGAACGTGAGAGTCGCGCCCTCGGCCGCGCAGAGAGCCTGATACTGTTTGATGAGCGAGTTCTCGGGCTCGGTCATGATGCGCACGAAATCTTCGGTGGACAGGGGTGCCAGCTCCGCGCGGATCGGGAATCTCCCCTGTAACTCCGGTATCAGGTCCGAGGGCTTAGAGACGTGGAACGCGCCCGCTGCGATGAACAGAATGTGGTCCGTGCGCACGTAACCGTAGCGCGTCTGAACGGTCGAGCCCTCGACGATGGGGAGCATGTCGCGCTGCACCCCCTCGCGCGACACGTCAGGGCCCACCTGACCCCGGTCGCCCGCGATCTTGTCCAGCTCATCCACAAAGATGATGCCGTGGTTCTCGACCCGGTCGAGGGCCTCGTTGATCACGTCGTCCATGTCCACGAGCTTCTTCAGCTCCTCGTCCACCAGAACCCGCCGCGCGTCCGCGACCTTGACCACTCGCTTCTTCTTCCGCTTGGGCAACACCTCCTGGAGCATCTCCCCAACGTTCATGTCGGTTCCCTC
>JBHIEQ010000444.1:0-2112 GCA_046760725.1 Gemmatimonadales bacterium | reverse complement strand
AATCGAGGCCTGCGCGAAACGGGGTCTCAACGCGGTCATCTCGTTCGATCGGGAGGTACTGCTCGGTCAGGCGCAGCGGGTGGAGCAGGCGGAGAGGACGGACCGGCTCGGGGCCGGCCGCGCACTCGCAGGCCTCCCGGTCGCCGTCAAGGACAACATCTGCACGCTCGAATACCCCACGACGTGCGCCTCACGCGCTCTCGAAGGGTACCGCTCTCCCTATGACGCCACTGCGGTCGCTCGGCTCAAAGCGGCGGGCGCCACGATCGCCTGCAAGACGAATCTGGACGAGTTCGCCATGGGATCCTCCACGGAGCGCTCCATCTTCGGGCGCACGCGGCATCCCGAGGATCCGGAGCGGGTGCCCGGTGGCTCCTCAGGAGGTTCGGTCACCCTGGTAGCCGCGGGAGCCGTGGATGCGGCACTCGGCTCGGAGACGGGGGGATCGGTGCGGCAACCCGCCGCGTTCTGCGGTGTCGTGGGCATCAAGCCCACCTACGGTCGTGTGAGCCGGTACGGTCTCGTCGCATACGGCAGCTCGCTCGACCAGATCGGGGTGGCGGCGTCGACGGTGAGATTGGCGGGTGAGGTGCTATGCGCGATCTCGGGCCGGGACGAGCACGACGCGACGAGCGCCGACCGCGAGCCGCTCACGTTGCACGAGCCGCCGGAAGACCTCGCGGGATTCACGATCGGAGTGCCGCGGGAGTACTTCCCCGAGGATCTGGACCGCGGTGTGAAAGCCGCGTGTGATCGCGCGCTCGATGCGCTCCGCTCGGCCGGAGCGGCGATACGACCGATCTCGTTGCCGCACAGCGACCTCGCGATCCCGACCTACTACATCATCGCGTGCGCCGAAGCCAGCTCCAACCTCGCTCGGTATGACGGCGTTCGGTACGGCCTGCGAGTCACGCCCGAGCAGGGTGACGTACGCGCCATGTATCGAGCCACGCGTGGCGCCGGATTCGGAACTGAGGTGCGTCGCAGAATCATCGTGGGCACGTACGTCTTGTCGGCCGGCTATTACGACGCGTACTACCGCAGGGCACAGGCCGCCCGGGCCTTGATCACCCGGGACTTCCAGCGCGTCTTTGCGCAAGGCGTCGATCTCCTGTTGACACCCACGACTCCTACGACCGCCTTCCGTGCCGGGGAGAAGCTGCGCGATCCGGTATCGATGTACCTCGCCGACGTGTTCGTCTGTCCTGCGAACCTCGCGTGGCTGCCCGCGATCTCGGTGCCGGTCGGGCGGTTCGACGGACTGCCTGTGGGAGCGCAGCTGGTCGCGGCACAGTTCGAGGAGCAGCGCATGATCGACGCAGCCCGACTTCTGGAACGAGCCCTCGATCCATCGGCTGAGGTGGCGTGAGCTGGGAGACGGTAATCGGACTCGAGGTCCACGTGCAGCTCAAGACCCGAAGCAAGATGTTTTGTGCGTGCTCGGCCAACTTCGGGGATCCGCCGAACGCGAATACGTGCCCCGTGTGCCTGGGGCTTCCCGGCGCGCTGCCGGTCCCGAACCGGGAGGCAGTGAGACTGGCGGTCCGGGCGGCGACAGCCCTGAGGTGTAAGGTCCATGCGGTCAGCGTCTTCGCCCGCAAGAACTACTTCTATCCGGATCTGCCCAAGGGTTATCAGATCTCCCAATACGAGCGTCCGCTCGCCACCGGGGGCTCGGTCAACATCGGGAGCGGAGCCGAGCGGCGCGAGATCGGGATAGCGCGGCTCCATATCGAGGAGGACGCCGGAAAGTCGCTGCACGACAGGCTCCCCGGACTCACTGCCATCGACTTGAACCGCTGCGGTGTGCCTCTGATCGAGATCGTGACCGAGCCCGATCTCCGCTCACCCGAGGAGGCTCGCCGATTCCTGGTGGCGCTTAAGCAGATTCTCGAGTACCTGGAGGTCTCCGACTGCAACATGGAGGAAGGGAGCCTCCGCGTTGACGCCAACGTCTCGGTTCGGCCGGCCGGCGAGCAGTTGGGCACGAAACAAGAACTCAAGAACCTCAACTCGTTCGCCGCGGTGGAGCGTGCTCTGGGGGCGCTGCGCGACCAGCAGATCGCTATGCTCGAGAGCGGGGGCCCGGTCGAACTGACGACCTACAGCGCC
>JBHIEQ010000443.1:0-2112 GCA_046760725.1 Gemmatimonadales bacterium | reverse complement strand
ACCGCCCAGGTTGCAGAACACGTAGTCGAGCGCGATCCCGCGCTTCAACATGTGCCACGCCGCCACCGCGGAATCGAATCCGCCGGAGATCAAACAGACCGCGCGCCCTTGGACCCCGAGCGGCAGACCGCCCACTCCTCTCAGACGGCCGGAATGCAATAGCGCCTCTCCGTCCACCAGTTCCACGAACACCGTGACCTCGGGCTTGGTCAGATCGACGCTGCCGTGTGCATCCAGGGCCGCTCCCAACCGCACCTGCACGTCCCGGCTCCCGAACGCGTGCCTTCCGCCTCGCTTGCATCTGACCGCGAACGTCCTGCCACGAACGCGCTCAGAGAACAGCCGTTCACCGACATCCACGATCGCATCGAGGTTGGCCGCGACTCGGGCCTCGATGGGGGAAACCGAGCTCACGCCGAAGACGCCGGCCACGCGTTCCGGAGAAACGGGTTGCGCTGTGTGGACCAGGAGATAGCTCCAGCAATCGCGCACGTCGCATTCGACACCCGACATCCTCAGGGCGTCGCTGATGTTCTTCGCAAGCCTCCCCTGGAAGCGCCGCCGCGTACGCCGCGCCTTTGTCGCGATCTCGCCTGCCACGCGCACCAGGTAGATGTGCGAGAGAGAATCCCTCCGGGACATGTTCGTGAACCTACGGTCGGGTGTGACCGATTCCAAGAGTGGCGACCTAACTGATGCGCCCTCTGCGGTGCGCCGTGTTCCGCCCCTTCTGCCGTTCCCGCCGTGGTCGTACTATTGCCCCATGCCGTATGCACTGATGACCAGCGGTGGAAAGGACTCGACACTCGCACTGGATCGCGCCCGACGTGACGGCCTCCAGGTCACCTGCTGTGTAAACCTGTTCGAGGGAACGACGCGACGGGTGCGGTTTCACGGCGTGCGCCACCAGCTGATAAAGCTCCAGGCCAAAGCATTGGGACTCGAGCTACTTCAGGCATCGACCCATCCGCCGGATTTCGAGACTGCCTTCGTGAGGCTGCTCGAGCAGCTCAAGAGTCGAGGATTCGACGGAGTGGTCTTCGGAAACGTGCACCTCCAGGATGTCCGGGCGTGGTACGAGAAGCGGGTGAGCTCCGCGGGACTGGAGCACGTGGAACCCTTGTGGGGCGCTCCGCCGATCGAGATCGCGTGGGAGGTGGTCGAGCGGGGTTACCACTCGCTGGTAGTGAGCGTCGATCTCGCCCGACCCGCGGCGGGGATGCTCGCTCGCGAGTTCGACGCGGACCTCGTCACGGAGATCGGTGTAACCGAGGACCTCGATCCCCTAGGAGAGCAAGGCGAGTACCACACGTTCGTTTATGACGGTCCCGCGTTCTCCGACCCCGTTGTGTTCACTATCGGCGAGCAGTTGGAGCTGGAGGGCCACCGCTTCGTGGATCTCGTGCCGGGCAACGGGTCGGCGCCCGAGTTCTGAGACATGAGGCTCGGTCCGCGCACCTGCTCCGCCGTGGCCGCGGCCGCGCTGGCACTCTTCTGCCTGCCCCCGCCTTCACCCCTCTCCGCCCAGCAGACGCTCCTGCTCGACAACGGAGACCGCTTCACAGGCACGCTGCTACGGATCGAACGGGGCCTCTGGGTGTTCAAGCTCCCGGTTGCGGAGGCACGGGTCCCGGCGGAGAGAGTGAGGGGCTTCACGTCACAACACCCGATCGGGATTCGCCTCACCAACGGCACGGTGCTCGCGGCCACGGTGGCGCCCGGCGCTGCCGGTGTCTCACTCACCCTCACCGACGGTTCGGTGCGGGAGGTGTGGGCCACTGAGATCGAGGCCGTGGGCGACGCCGCGAACCTCGCCGGGTTAGCGCGCGTCCCAATCGGCTTCTTCACGCCGATCCACCGCTTCTGGAGTGCCAGTGGGAGTCTCGGGTTCTCCGACAAGAGCGGGAACAGCCGCGCGAGGGGGATCTCCACAAGTATCGAGATCCGACGCCGCACGCCCAAGGACCGCATCCGTCTGACCGCCGGGCTGAACCGCGAGCAGAGCCGCAGCATCACGGGGGAGTTCGAGCCCACAGTGTCGAAGTATTTCGCCGGACTGCGCGCAGATATGTACGCGACGGAGCGGCTCTTCGGCTTCGTCGAGACGCGCCA
>JBHIEQ010000442.1:0-2119 GCA_046760725.1 Gemmatimonadales bacterium | reverse complement strand
GCGGGGGCATTCCCGACGTGATCGACCACGAGCGCACCGGACTCCTCGTCCCCGAGCGGGATCCAGAGGCGCTGGCTGACGCCGTGGCTCGCCTGCTCGACGACGGGGAGTTCGCGGCGCAGACCGCGGAGCGTGCCAAGGTCGAAGCCAGTACTCGGTTCGCCCCCGACTCCATCGCGCGGCGTTTCTCACAGCTGTATCAGCGCGCCGCGGTGCGACGCGGCGCTCCGGCCAGGGGCGGGAAAAGTGGCTAGGAGGAGCTGGATCTGGCTCGGGCAGGCAGCCCTCGCTCTCCTGGTCGCCGCATTCGTTTGGCGGGCCCTGAGCGGGCGCTGGGCCGAGTTCCGATCGCTGCAACTCGCGGTCGAGCCCCAAGCCTGGCCGATCATCCTGAGCGCCCTCACGGTATGGACGACCTATGCGCTGCTGATCGAGGCTTGGCGGCGACTGCTGCTTGCCTGGCGGCAGCGGCTTGGGTACCGTCCCGCCGTTCGCGTGTGGTGCCTGTCGAACCTAGGGCGGTACGTTCCGGGTAAGATCTGGAGCGTAGCGGGGCTGGCGGTGCTCGCCGAGCGAAGCGGCGTGAAGGGCTGGATGGCAGTGGCCGCCGCGGTGGTGATGCAGGCGCTCATCGTGGGGACTGGCGCCGCGATCGTGGCCGCCACGGTTCCCGGTGCGGCAAGTGCGCTCACCCTGGCCATCGGGATAGCGCTGGCTGCCGCTACCATCGCGGTACTCGCGTTCGAGCCTCTCGGGTACGCGTTCGTACGACTGGTTCGGCCGGGCTCCGAGTACCATGCGCTACCAGTAGGTACGGCGGTCGTGGCCGCGGTGGTGACGCTGGGCAGCTGGATCAGCTACGGCGTGGCGTTCTGGCTGCTCGGCCGGGCGCTAGTGCCCGCAGCCGGTCTCACGCTCATAGCGGCCGTGGGCATCTTCGCGGGAGGGTACCTGGTCGGTCTCCTGGCTCTGTTCGCACCTGGTGGGGTCGGAGTACGCGAGGCTGTGCTCGTCGCACTACTGGCGCCGCAGGTCGGCGCAAGCCCGGCCGTCGTTCTGACCGTCGCCTCGCGCCTCCTGCTCACGGTGACGGAGGTGGGTGCCGCCCTGTTCGCGCTGATCATCAATCCACGAGCGAAGGGAAAGATGGTTGAGCCGTCCCGACCCTAAAGAAATCCTCGCTCTCTACGAGCCGCGCCACCCCACGCTGAGCGCGCTGGGCTTCCTGGCTCTGTGGATCCTCGTTCTCTCCCTGCCGATGTGGGCGGGGAAGCTCCTGGCCGGGCCGTGGAGCGACATGTACGCGACCGGCTTCGCCTGGCGGGTCTGGATCCCGGAACAGTGGAAGGCGGCGGGACACATCCCACTGTGGAATCCCCTGACATTCGGGGGAATGCCGCTCGTGGCCGGTATGCACGGCGACCTGTTCTATCCCACAGCCTGGCTGAGACTGATCCTGCCGGCCGTCACTGCGGTGAATCTCGGCTTTGCTGTGCACTACCTGCTGGCCGGGCTCTTCCTGTACTGGCTGCTGCGCGACGTCGGGATCTCGTGGACCGGCTCACTGACCGGCGCGCTCTCGTACCAGCTCTCCGGGGTCGTCCTCTCACTCACGAGCCCGGGCCACGACGGCAAGCTGTTCGTGACGGCGCTGTTTCCGTTGGCTCTCCTGGCACTCTTTCGCGCATTTCGGTCGGGCCGGCTGGAGTACTTCGGACTCCTCGCGGTGACCGTGGGGCTCGCCGCCCTGAGTCCGCACTTTCAGATGCTCTACTACATGCTCGTGGCCGCGGGGATCTTCGCGCTCTACCTCGCGTTTGGCGAACCCGACCGCCCCGCCCTCAGACGAGGAGCCATGCTGCTGGGACTGGCGCTCGGTGCGGTCGTTCTGGGCTTCGGCATCGCGGCGATCCAGCTCGTGCCCTTCTTCGAGTACATCCCATTCTCTCCGCGCGCCGAGAGCTACTACGGGTATCAAGGCGCCATCACGTGGGCGATTCCCTGGTCCCATGTGCCCGAGTTCTTTCTGGCGGATTTCGTCGGTTCACACGGTCATTACTGGGGTACGAACGCGGGGAAGCTCCATTCGGAGTACTTGGGGCTTCCGGTCGTGGCCCTC
>JBHIEQ010000441.1:0-2124 GCA_046760725.1 Gemmatimonadales bacterium | reverse complement strand
ACAAGGGGATGCCCGCGTACCACGAGGAACTGTTCGGTCCGGTGGCGGCGATCATTCCGGTCCGGAACGAACGCGCCGCGATCAAGGCCGCCAATGACTCAAACTTCGGGCTGGGGGCCGCCGTGTTCACGCGCGACGCGGCAAGAGGGGAGCGGATCGCCGCGCGCGAATTGGAGGCCGGCTCGTGCTTCGTGAATGCGTTCGTCAAGTCGGATCCACGCCTGCCGTTTGGAGGGGTGAAAGAGAGCGGATACGGCAGGGAGCTGTCACATTTCGGCATCAAGGAGTTCGTGAATATCAAGACAGTATGGGTCAGGTGATGGGGCAGGTTTGCGGTTGGCTGTCAGCGGCTCGGGAATTGTGGTATCTTGGGGTCGCGCTGGGCCGCCAACTGTAATTATGGATGGCGAACTGCGCACAGCGCACTGCTAACCGCTTACCGTAAGCCCCACTGAAAGGAGAACCCGATTCCCATGCTCCCAAAGGCCGTCCAGGACGCGCTGAACGAGCAGATCGCAAGGGAGTTCTACGCGGCGCATCTCTACCTCTCGATGGCTGCGTATTTCGAGGCCACGAACCTGCCGGGTTTCGCCCACTGGATGCGCATGCAGAACAAGGAAGAGGTGGAACACGCGATGCGCATATTCGAGTTCGTGGTGGAGAACGGCGGCCGTGTGAAGTTGAAAGCTGTCGCAGAGCCACCGACGGAGTTCGACGGTCCGCTTGCCGTCATGCGGAAGTCGTTGGAACACGAGCAGATGGTGACGGCGGAGATTCACAGGATCTACGAGCTCGCCAAGAAGGAGAAAGCCTATTCCGCGGAGCTCCTCATGCACTGGTTCGTCAATGAGCAGGTGGAGGAGGAGCGCGGCGTGGGCGACATCATAGCCCAACTCGAGATGGCGGGAGAGAGCCCTCCGACGCTCTTAATGATCGATCGCCACCTGGCATCGCGAGCCACGACCGACTGACGTTGCAGTCCCGAGAGACGCAGGGCGTGGGAGGCTTGCGAGCCTCTCGCGTCCCGTGTCTCTTCTTGCATAAGACCTCTTCCAGGGGGAGCTCATGAAGCTCAACATCAAGGCGCTCACGATCACGGGCGCGATCCTGTTTGGGGCATCGATCCTGCTCACGGGGATCGCCAATCTGCTGTTTTCGTCCTACGGGGTGACGGCACTCGAGGTCATGGCGTCACTCTATCCGGGCTACCACGGCCCGGACGGCTTCGGCTCCGTAATCGTTGGCACCCTGTACGCCGTAGTAGATGGCGCCATCGTGGGCGCAGTCACTGCGTGGCTGTACAACGTGTTCGTTGGGGGAGAAGCACCGACCGCAGCCTAGCTGCGCCGCAGTGAGTTGAGCGGCGATCGTATCGCCATTCGCTACCGCCTGACGCCGGCCGCGGGCGAGTCAGCGGAGCAGAAGGCACGCGACATCGCGCTCGAGCAAACGGTGGAGCTGCCGGAAGCTCGCTACCCCACCGGCATCGCGGAGCGCGTGGTGGGGCGGGTGGAATCCGTGGTGCGGGCGGACCCGGGGACGTGGGACGCCAGGATCACCTACGATACGCGCCTCGTGGGTTCCGAGCTGCTTTCCCTCGCAAACCTCGTCTTCGGCAACATATCAATGAAGCGCGGAATCCGGGTCGTGGACCTCGATTTGCCGGCATCGCTGCTCGACCGGCTCGGCGGTCCCGCGTTCGGCATTCCAGGGATCCGGCGTCTCGTTGGCGCCGAAGACGGTCGTCCCCTGGTCTGCGCGGCGGCGAAACCCGTCGGGCTCTCGAGCAGTGAGCTGGCGGAGCTGTGCGCCAGATTCGCGGAGGCGGGTGTCGACATCGTGAAGGACGACCACAGCCTCTCGGACCAGGAATGGGCGCCGTTCGACGAGCGGGTGGCGCGCTGCCAAGAAGCGGTGGTCAAGGCCAACGCCAGGACGGGGAGCCGGACACGGTACTTCCCCAACCTTCTCGGCGCACCTGATGCCATCCTGGCGCGGCTCGAGACGGCGCGCGCCGCCGGATGCCAAGGAGTGGTGGTCGCTCCTCTCGCGGTGGGAATCGGAATGGTGCAAGAAATCACCCGGCGCGCAGGGATGACCGTCTTGGCGCACCCGATGCTGTCG
>JBHIEQ010000440.1:0-2130 GCA_046760725.1 Gemmatimonadales bacterium | reverse complement strand
GGCCTGCCCGGTCGGGCAACGAGCGATGGTGCTGGATGATGCGGGGCGGCCGGTTATTCGTGCCGAAGGGTGTGTGGGCTGTGGGGTATGCGTTCACGCGTGTGTCACGACGCCGCCGGCGCTAAGGCTCCATCCGGCGTGACGGGCGGGCATCCGTGCTGCGAGGGGAGATCGACGTGGCGGACTATAGCTTCCTACGGGTACGTGGATTGTCGCTTCCGGAGGGCACCGTGCGAACCGGCGCTCTCGGCTGCGTGTCGCCTGTGGGATCTCTGGTTCGCCGCCAGAGGCAGCGTCGAGTGTGCCGGTTGAGCACGTGCCCGTAGGAAGTGACAATTCCTCGTGCCCGCAGGAAGTGACAGTCCACGACAACCCTCAAACGTGATCGAGCGCGCCGCTGCACCCGCACCGAAACTGAAACCACCTCCGGAGCGCCGATGGCAACTCCATATCGCGTAGAGAAACCCTGGGGCCACGAGCTCGTCTGGGCCAAGACCGACCGCTACGTCGGTAAGATCCTTCACATGGAGCCCGGTCACCTCTTGAGCTTGCAGTATCACGAGAGGAAGGACGAGACGATCTTCGTGCTCAAGGGAGAGATCATTTTTCGCGTCAAGGAGGGCAACGAGCTGACCGAGCGGCGCATGAAGGAGGGCGAGAGCTACCACGTGACACCCGGTACTGTGCATCAGATGGAGGCGGTAACTCCGGCCGACCTCCTGGAGGCATCGACCCCCGAGATCGACGACGTGGTGCGCCTGGAGGACCGCTATGGCCGCGTGTAGCCGGTTGAGGCGGAGCCCCGCCAACTGCAGACTGCGAACTGCGGGTGGTGCGACGGGGGGTTGCGCATGAAAGTCATCCTTCCGGTCGCCGGCAAGGGCACTCGACTCCTTCCCCTCACCAAGCACACCCCCAAACCCCTGATCCGGGTTGCCGGAAGGCCGGTGCTGGACTATGTGATCGACAAGCTCGCAGGCCTCGATGTCGAGGAGCTGATCTTCATTACGGGGCATCTCAAGGACCAGATCGAAGAGTACGCGCGCTCCTCCTACGCGCTGCCAAGCCGGTTCGTCGAGCAACGCGTGCAGGATGGAACGGCAGGCGCGGTCAATCTTGCCGGACCCCACATCGACGGTCCGGTACTGATCGTCTTCGTGGACACGATCTTCGACGCGGATCTCTCGATCGCCGCCCAAACCGAGGCGGACGGCATCATTTGGGTGAAGGAGGTCGAGGACTACCAACGTTTCGGCGTCGTCGTGACCGATGACCGGGGCTACATGCAGCGAATCGTCGAGAAGCCGGACGAGCCGATATCACGGCTCGCCAACATCGGGCTCTACTACGTGAAGGATTGGGAGACGCTCTTTCAGGGGATTTCCGCAACGCTCGACGGCGAGCAGTCAAAGGGCGAGTGGTTCCTGACGGACGCTTTCCAATACATGATCGATCGCGGCTGTGAGCTCGTTACCGAGCGGGTCCAGGGCTGGTACGATTGCGGGAAAGTGGAGACGGTTCTAGCCACCAATCGCCACCTCCTGGAGAGGGGATCGGCCAGGCGGCCGGAGCGCGAGGACGGAGTGAGCGTGATCGATCCCGTGTACATCGGCGAGGGTGTGACGCTCGAGCGATGCACCGTGGGGCCCAACGTATCAGTCGATCCCGGTGCGACGATCCGTGACGCCGCCCTGCGCGACACGATCGTCGGCAGGAACGCCCAAGTCCTGCGATCAACGGTGACTCACTCGCTCATCGGCGACGATGCCTCGGTGGTCGGCGCGAACCTGGATAACATGGTGGTTGCCAAGGACGAGATTGGGGAGGCGCCCTAGTATGAGGCTCTACTTGATGCAACACGGCGAGGCGAAGTCGAAGGAAGAGAATCCCGATCGTCCGCTCACCGATGGTGGGAGAGCGGAGGTCGAAGCGGTCGCTCGGCTGCTGTCCGACCGGCAATTGGTGCCGCATGTGGCGGCGTTCCACAGCGGGAAGACGCGAGCCAGGGAGACGGCGGAGATTCTCGCGAGAAACGTGAAGACAGTGCGCGGTGTGGCCGAGTGGGAAGGGCTTCAGCCGTTGGACGATCCCGCCTTTTGGGCGAGAAACCTGGGTGAAATGGAGGAAGAC
>JBHIEQ010000439.1:0-2136 GCA_046760725.1 Gemmatimonadales bacterium | reverse complement strand
GTGGTCGTAAGCCAGGTGGTGCCCGGCGTCAGTACGGGCGCGCTTGATGAGGCGGCCGAAGATTTCGTGCGAAGTCACCCCGGTGCACGCCCGTCGTTCAAGGGCCTGTACGATTTTCCCGCCTCGTTGTGTACGTCCATCAACAGCGAGATCGTGCACGGCATCCCGTCAAAGCACCGGGTGCTCAAAGAAGGGGACATACTCAGCATCGACTGCGGCGTGTGTCTCGAGGGACTGCACGTCGATTCAGCCACCACCGTCGCCGTGGGGGATGTCGGCGAGGATGCGGAGAGGCTGCTTCGAGTGACGCGCGAAGCACTGGACGCCGGGGTTCGGCAGGCCGTGGCCGGTAACCACGTCGGCGACATCGGGTACGCCGTTCAGACCCTCGTAGAGAGCGCCGGCTATAGCGTAGTTCGGGAACTGGTCGGCCACGGAATCGGAGCCGACTTCCACGAGGAGCCGCAGGTGCCGAACATCGGAAAGCCCAAGCGCGGCCCGCGCCTGAAGCCCGGAATGACGCTCGCCATCGAGCCGATGGTCAACGCCGGGAGAGCCGACATCAGGACTCTGGACGACAAGTGGACGGTGGTCACCCGTGACGGGTCTCTATCGGCTCACTTCGAGCACACTGTCGTGATCTTTCCCGATGGGCCGCGAGTCCTTACCGCTGCGGCCGCATCCACCCCGGCATAGGCCCATTACGTACATCGCCCTTCATCGTCTTTCATCGCCTTCCCTCAGCACCTCGAGCAGCCACTCGTGGATCGCCGTGTTTCCAGCCACGAACGCGCCGTGCCTCAAGAAAGCAGGCGAGCCGTCCAGATCGGTGACCCTGCCGCCCGCCTCGCGCACGAGCAGCACGCCAGCAGCCACGTCCCACGGAGCCAGCATCAACTCCCAGAAACCGTCGAACCTCCCCATCGCGACGTCAACCAGGTCCAGTGAGGCGGCACCCGCTCTGCGGATCCCGCTGGTTCTCGGGAGAATTGCGGCAAACTGCTCCAGATAACGTGGCACGAGCTCCGGCCACTTGAACGGAAACCCGGTGCCTATGAGGGCGTGAGCGGGTTCGGTCACTTCCGAAACCTCGAGCCGCTGCCCGCCGCACCACGCCCCCTCGCCCTCGAGAGCCGAATACTCACGGTCCCGATCCACATCAAGCACCACCGCGGCAGCTAGTTGTCCCTCGACCACGCACGCGATGCTCACAGCGTACGCGGGATACCCGTGAAGGTAGTTCGCGGTACCATCGAGGGGGTCCACCACCCAGAGGAGCTCGACGGCGGAAGCCTGGCCGGGACTGAGCTCCTCACCCATGACAACCGAGCCCGGCACGCCGTGCGACAGTGCGTTGGAGATCACCGCCTCGGCCGCGCGATCGACCTCGGTCACGAAGTCGGAGGCTCCCTTTTGGCCCCACTCGGCCGCGTGGCGCGGTCGCCTCCGAGTGCGAATCTCTCGGGCGCCGAGCCTCGCCGCTTCCAGGGCGACGCGCAGTAAGTGTCGATGTTTGGCCACCTTGCGAGCGTTTCACCCCCTTTCTAGCTTGCGGGCTATGTCGCGCGTTTTCTCCGGTATTCAGCCTTCGGGCGAGCTACACATTGGTAATTACCTGGGCGCCGTCACCAACTGGGTGGCGCTCCAGGAGCAGCACGAGTGCTTCTTCTGCATCGTCGATTACCATGCGATCACCCAGGATTACTCGGTCCGGGAACTCGAGACAAGGACGTTCGACATGGTGGTCAGCCTCCTCGCTGCGGGAATCGATCCCGAGAAGTCGGTCGTCTTCGTCCAGTCCCACGTGCCCGAGCACACAGAGCTCGCGTGGGTGTTCACCGCGGTGACACCATTGGGTGAGCTGGAGCGGATGACCCAATTTAAGGACAAGGCGAGCAGACAAGAAAGCGTGCTCGCCGGCCTGCTCAACTATCCCGTGCTCCAGGCGGCAGACGTGCTGCTTTACCGTGCCGACACGGTGCCGGTGGGCGAGGACCAGTTGCAGCACATCGAGCTGATGCGAGAGATCGCCCGCAGGTGGAACTCCCGTTACGGGAAGGACTTCTTCCCGGAGCCGGAAGCGCAGGTGGGTCCGGCGAAGCGCATCCTCGGCCTGGACGGTCAGGCGAAGATGTC
>JBHIEQ010000438.1:0-2149 GCA_046760725.1 Gemmatimonadales bacterium | reverse complement strand
GTCGTCCGAGACAGGGAAGGTCGTGGAACTGCATGAGATTTCAACACACTTGAGGAGGCAACAGTGAATGCTGGGCCAGAGGGTCCATTCGGCTTTGGTGAGGCGCATCTTAGCAAGGTTGAAGCCAGTATCTACGAGGGTCGGCATGGTGTGGCTGAGTTCGGTCTATGTCTGCTCACCTTTGAGAGCGGCGAGGAAATGAATGTCCAGCCAAAGGTTTTCGTCGAGCTTGAGACTTTGAAGACGGTCGGCGCGGATGAGGACGGGAGAATCCAGTTACAGGCATCTGGTAATGGAACGCTCGAACTCCGGGATGCGAACGGTGAAGTGCTTTGTGAGGCCAGTTGGCAGGTGCACGAGCAGGACACACTGATCGCCTTGCGCAGCCACCTCATTGATGACCTGCAAATCTGTGGCGCCTTCCATGGGGAAGGCAAAGCGGTGTTCACGGGGAAGAAGATCTCGGGCTCCGTGACGGCGAGCCACGCTGGAAAAGATGCCTCCGGGATTCCCGTCCTTGCGATCCGTGGCACAGGCGTCGTTGAGTGACGTGCTGTCGATGTCTTGGGCATTCTACAGCCCCCGGTTTCGCTGGACGTAGGATTGCCGAAGACGACAACGTTCCAGTCAATCCGCGCGTTGCGAGCCGATGACGGGAGATGGCGCCACTGGAATGGGGGCGGGTCTAGCTCGGCGGGCCGAGGCTCTTCTTGCCTCGCCGCGGGCGCATGGCTGGGTATCCGTCTGCCCCGCACGAGGGACAGCGTTCGGTCATCAAATCCATGGGTGCATCGCACACGCCGCAACACGGCCTGTCGGGCTTGGATCGTGTGTCACGGCTTTCGGAAAGCTCGTGGCCGCACGAGCAGCGAAGCGCGAACGGGTCGAGCTGCCGCTGGCATTGAGGGCAGTTACGGTTCACGGCGAGCCTTCCTTTGCGAAACGGTTCCCCGACTTGCGCGAAGCGGGTTCACCGACAAGACTTCTTCCGATTCACACGGCGGCTCGGGCCGCCGCAACTCGCGTGAGAGGCGGAGCGGCACAGTGAACGTTAGCCCCACAATGGGTGTCCGCATCATAGCGAAGGCGGCTTGGAACCTGTTGCGCAAGTACCCGCTGTCCGTCTCTTTCGAGGTCACGCATGCATGCACTGCCAATTGTTGGCACTGCAACTGGGGCGGTCCGATCAAGGAAACGCGCCGGACGGCCGAGGAATATGCCCGGATCTGCCGTGAGCTCAACCCGGTCATAGCTCATCTGTCCGGCGGTGAGCCGCTCGCGCGCGGCGATTTGGACGATATCCTGCGCGCCATGTCCAACCCGGGACGGCTCCCTTGGATGATAGTGGTCACCAACGCCTCCCAACTCACGACCGATCGCTTCCTCAGGCTCAAACGAGCGGGCATGCATCAGCTGTCAGTCTCGATCGACTTCCCGGACGAGCGTCACGACGACTTCCGGCGTATTCCGGGTTTGTTCGACCGCATGGACCGTGTGATTCCGGAGTGCACCCAGAACGGTGACCACGGTGACGTGACGCTCAATTGCTGTATCACCTCATGGAACTTCCGCGACCTGCCCGAGATCGTGCGACTGGCCAAGCGCTGGGGCACTCAAGTCAACTTCTCTGCCTACACAGCGCTGCGCATGGATGATCCCCGTGGCTTGGTCGGAAACTCCGGATCTCAGGACGAGTTCAAGCGCTCGATCGAAGAGGTGATCGGCCTGAAACGGGCGGGCATGCCGGTCTACACGTCGGAGCGCGTGTTGTGGCGGTACTACAGATTCCTCGTGGAAGGGCACCGCGGCGGATGCAAGGCCGGCTACCGCTTCGTCGTGATCAATCCCGACGGCCGCCTCACGCCGTGTGCGACGGTGATGGCCTACTTCGACGATCACAGGTCTATGCAGCGCGGGTTTTCGGCCCACAACACGTGTGGCAGGTGCTTCCTCAGCACGCGGGCCAACACTGAGAAGGGAGTGCTCGAGTTCATCCAAGACAACTCGGCGATTCTGAAACGCTTTCTTCCTTGGCAGAGGGCCACTCCGGCAGCAGGCGCTTCCCCCTAACGAGCCTTCCGGCTACAACGAAGGCCGCCGTTCCGAAGATCACCCCGACGAGAAGCACCGTTGGTATCCTGAGAGCGGC
>JBHIEQ010000437.1:0-2162 GCA_046760725.1 Gemmatimonadales bacterium | reverse complement strand
CTGCGAGTAACGCTGAACAACTGGGCCGGCGGCGGGCGGTGGCGGCTGGAGCCAGGGCGGCCGCGGTCGCGAGTAAGAGGATGAGTCGGCGGTGCATGTCGTGCCTCGTGCTCACGGTGTTCTGGGACTCTTGTGGTGTTCCATTTCATGGGCGGGATCGACGGTAGGGAGCCCGCCCCGGCCCGGCTTCCGATATAGGTGGTGGGCCGTCAGGCCT
Organism: Gemmatimonadales bacterium; assembly: GCA_046760725.1. GTDB lineage: Bacteria > Gemmatimonadota > Gemmatimonadetes > Gemmatimonadales > GWC2-71-9 > JBHIEQ01. Next base: position 1,945 of record JBHIEQ010000437.1, on the reverse strand, counting down.
CAGCCTGCGTTTCGGCCACGTCACGCACCCATGCAAAGGCGGCTACGGCCGAGGGCATGCCGAGGGTGCCGGCCGCGAGCGCCACCACCTGTTCGATCTCTTCTCGCGTGACGCCTATCGCCAGTGCCTTGCGGACACCGGCGTGCACCGCACCCTCGCGCATCGCCCCGATCGCGACGCCGAGTTTCACCAGTCTCGCCGTGCGGTCGTCCAGCGGGCCCTTTCGGCCGGCCTCGGCGATCAGTTCCCAGGCGCGGCCGAGCTCCGGGTAGCGGCCCACGAACTCGGCGTGCATCCGGGGAGGTTCGGGCAGTTTGGCCATCATGATCCTCCGCTAACAGTTGCGTGGGCCGCCCCTCAGAAGTGCAGGTACGACTGTACCTTGAGCGACCACTCGGTGTTTCCCTGTGAGGGCGACCAAACGTCCACGTTCAGCGCGATCTTGTTGCGGCCCGTGAAGTGTATCACGAGCCCCGGCGTGAACAACAGCCCCTCGTCGTCACTCGCGTCAGTATCCGGATCCCCCCAACTCACGCGGGCCACCGGCTCGACCGCTCCGAGGAATCGGTTTTCGGCGAGGGCGTACTTGTAGCTCACGATCCCCTGCGCCGTCAGAAACTTCGATGGGTCGCCGGTGGCCGAGAGGTTCCTCCAGTTGTCCCCCGCGACGGCTCCCACCTTGAGGTGAATCCCCTCGGTGTAGTTTCCCCATTCCAGATCGCCGCCGAACGCGACGGCATACTCGTCGGCGGCTGTGGTGTCGTTGGAGTAGTCGTGCAGGGCCACGTTCCCCGAGACTCTGAGGTCGGTCATCGGCGTAAACTCGGCTCGGCCACCGAACGACTTGCGGTCGTTCTCCTCGTCCTTGTTCGCGCCGGCCCCGTTCGTGGCGGACAGCATGTAACGGAACTTGCGGCTCGGGTCGCGGCCGTCAATCAGCACGCCGATGTCGCGATCCGAGTAGCCCAGTTTCTCGGTGAAGCGGCTCAGGGAGCAGATACCTCCCGGTCCAGAGCACGTGCTCAGGCCTCGGATCCCGCCAGCCCGCTCGATCACGAGGATCTGGGTCGAGCTGGTGAGCTCGAACAGATCGAACGGCCGCTTGAACTGTCCCAGCGTCGCGCGGAAGGCGGGGTCGAACGTGAGCCGCAGGTAAGCGTCCTTGAGGGTGATCTTTCCCTCGCCGAAGTCGGGTTGCACTTTGCCGCTCACGAAATCGCTGATGTGAAGCTCTCCCGTGAGGCGCACGCGACGCATGAGGAACTCGGAGTCTATCTCGCCGTCAGCGGAGGTCGTGTTGAACTGTGTATGAACGCGCCCCGTGATCGTGATCTCCTGAGCCCTGGAATGGACCGGCACCTGTGCGGTCAGGCGCTCCGGCCGCATGAGGGCCAGGGAGAACAGCAGGATCGCGAGGCTTCCCCTTGTCACACTCGTCATGGTATGTGAACTCCGGCTGCGGGCGTTATCAGTTGCACCCGTACTCAGAGGTGCACGAAAAGCGCCACCGTGGCCCGCAGGTTGTCCGCGGTCGCGCCTAGAGCTTCATACTCGGTTCTCAGGTATTGCAGTTCGGCGGCGTACGTCAACCGCTCGGTCGTGTTTCAGAAGGCGTTTCCCACGACCGTCCAGTTGCGGTCTATTGTCAGAGCGGTCCCACCGGGTCGGGCTTCCGGGTCGTCGATACCGCCGATCGCGTTGAAGCCGAGGTCGGCAGCGGGGCGCATGGCGAGCTGTGCGAATCCGCCCCACGAGCGCAATGGCTCCAACCGACCGGCAGCGGTAAACACCGCCGTCTGTCCCGCGCCGCTATTGAACCCTCCTCCTCCAGGCCCTTCATGAACGTGCGGCGCTCCAGGGCCTCTTTGCCCGTCTGTTGATCGCTCATTGGGTTAGGCTCCAGTGGGTTCGTTTCGAGTCGGTTCCTCGTAGGCGTCTCGAGGTG
>JBHIEQ010000436.1:0-2167 GCA_046760725.1 Gemmatimonadales bacterium | reverse complement strand
GACGCTTAGCGGCACGAGACGTCCCGCGCGCATAGCCACTTCGCTGGTCAGATACTAGGCAAAGCGGCGGGCAACCAGCGGTGGCGGCGGCACCCTCCGGGTGCCGCCGCTTTTTCGTGGGGCACTTTCAATACTCCCTTCACGTGCGTACATATCCGTCTGACGGAGAACTTCATCGATAGGAGTCAGATGTTGGTGAGGACGCGGATCAAGACTCGTTGGCGTGCCGCCTTGCTCATCGCGGTTGTCACCACCACAGGCTGCGACGCGCTGTCGAGCCCCTCGGTGCTCGCGCGGGCCGGGGGCCACGTGCTGACCGCGGAACAGATGGCCCGGATCCTGGCCGACTGGCGGAGCATACCGCTCAGGCCCGACATGGCGGAACGGTGGGCACATCGCTGGGTCGAGTACGCCCTCCTCGCGGAGCGGCTCGCTTCCGGGGACTCGCTCCTGGACTCGGCGACGGTCGCTGCGGTCGCGTGGCCGGACATCAGCGCCTACGTGACCGGCCTCTACGACGACTCGCTCATCAAGGCGCGCGTCGTTGTCGATTCGGCGACCATCGACAGTGTCTTCGAGGCCGGTGAGCTCCGGGTGATCGACCATATCCTCGCGGCGACCAGCGTCACAACGCCGCCCGCGGAGCGCGAGGCCGCTCGGCGCAAGGCCGAGCGTATCAGGGCGCGCCTGGCGGCGGGCGGGTCGTGGGAGGCCGCCAACCGGGAGAGCGACGACGTGGCCGGACGGCAACGGGGCGGCCGGCTCGGCGTCATCGGCCGGGGCCAGACCGCACCGGAGTTTGAGCGCGCTGCGTTCGCCCTTGCACCGGGCGAGCTGTCCCAGGTCGTGGAGACGCGGTTCGGCTACCACGTGATCCGCAGAGCCACTCTGGAGGAGAGCCGTGACCTGCTGGAGCAGGCGGTGCGCGAGATGTTGATTGCGCGATTCGATTCCGCGCGAGCCCGGGAGCTGGACGAGCAATGGAGCATCACCGTGCGGCCCAAGGGACCCGAGCTGCTGCGAGAGGCGGCGCTCCGCCCGCTGGCGCACATCGCGTCCCACGAAGTGGTGGGGACTTATCGGGGCGGTGAGTTCACCGTGGCCGACATGATCCGCTGGCTGCGTGCGTCGCCTCCTCAACTCCAGTTCGATATCCTGGAGTCGGACGACGAGAGGATCGTTGAGGGAGTGCGGTCCCTAATACGGCGGGACGTGAGGTTCCGGGAGGCCCTCGATGCGGGATTCGCTCTCCCCCCCGAGCTTCTTGCGGAGCTGCGGTTCCGCCTGCGCCGAAACATCCGACGAGTAACCGAGAACCTGGATCTCGATGACGTCCTGCGGGATACCCTGAACGCGCGCGATCGCAGAGCCGCAATTGACTCGGTACTGCTCAGGTTCTTCGCGGACGTGGGACAGCGTAAGCGGGTGCCGGTGTTCGTGCCCACCTTTCTCTCAGACGAGCTGCGCGGGAGCATGGGCTGGAGCGTCAACGCCAAGGCCTTCGACCGCGTGGTGGCGCGGGCCGCCGAGATGAGAGCGGCCGCCGACACCACTGCCGGCGAGACCACGGCCGCAGGCACCGTTCCGGGAGCCAGCGACGGACATTGATGCAGAGGGACCGACCGTTCTGTACGCGAGGTCCGTCTTCGTGAAGGAGCCCGTCGTGTTGCGCTACCGGATCTCCGATAGGGTCGTCACAGCACAGATCGACGATGCGTCGCTCCTGGAACCCCTCGAGGGCTTCTTCCCGGACTACAGGGCCGGCGAGGCGGGTGCTCCGGGAGCCGACCCCTGCCGAGTGAGGGTGAGCCGAAGCACGGAGGGGTTTCTCGTGCTAGGTCCGCGTAGAGGGGAGGCCCACCACTGCAGTGAGACGGCCGAACTGCTCAACGCCTACGAGTACTCTCTCAGCACTGCGTTCCTGGAAGCGTTCGCCGACGTGGCTCAGCTCCACGCGTCGGGCGCAGTCGTCGACGGCGCCGCCGTGCTGGCTGTAGGACCCGCGGGGGCCGGCAAGACGAGTATCGCCTTCGCGCTCCTCGTGGCGGGCCATCCCACTCTGGGGGACGACATCGTGTTTATCAGCCGGGAGCGGCACGCGCTCGCGTTCAGGCGCCTCTTCAAGGTGCACGCCAAGACACTCGTCGCAGCGGGCGTGGAACCGGCC
>JBHIEQ010000435.1:0-2170 GCA_046760725.1 Gemmatimonadales bacterium | reverse complement strand
GGCCACGACCATCGGCGGCCCGATATACCACCCGGCCTCGGTGCTGCTCGGCTGTGTCATGAAGCTAAGCCCGGCCGGCTGCTGCGCGACCACGATCGTGGCGTTCGCGCTCGGGCCGAAATCCGGAGTTGCGGTGATGGTGGCGGTTCCGTTCCCCGCCGCCGTGACGTTGCCGTCCTGATCAACCGTCGCCACGCTCTCGTCGCTGCTGGTCCACGTGAACGAGACTCCGCTCACGGGGTTCCCCCCGCCATCGAGCACCTGCAGCACCAGCTGAGTGGTGTCCCATAGGGACGTGAGCGTGTCGAGCGACGGGGACAGTGACACCGACGCCCCGCGCACGCCCCGGTAGATCCTGCCGCTCGCACCTACGGCGTGGACCGGGCCGTCGGAAGACCCCCGCAGGCCGTAGAGACCCACGCTATCAGCAATCGCCGTAGTCCATGAAACCCCGTCGTAGTGGAGGATCCAACCGTCGGGCACCGCGCTGGCGCGGACCGCCACAGCGTAGAGATCGTCGGGCCCCGATCCCCAGATCTCCGAGACGAAGTCGAAGCTGAAGAACCCGAAGCTCACACCGAGATCCGGAAACGCCAGATCCGTCCACGACGTGCCGTCCCAGCGAAAAGCGCCGGCGGATCCGCAGCCTATGTAAACGTCGTTCGGTGACGTGCCCCACACGTTGTCGATCGTTGCAGCGGTGGGGCTGAACACGGGAGTCCATGTGCTGCCGTCGTAGCGGTGGATCTGGCCCGATGCCCCGACGGCCCAGACGTCGCTCCTCGACGTTCCCCAGATGCCGTACACTGTGCTGGTGAGCGTGTCCTGGACGGTCCAGGAGGTGCCGTCGTAGTGGAAGATCTCGCTTCCTGCCGCGGCGAAGATGTCGTTGGGCGCGGCTCCCCAAACTACGTTCAAGCTGGAGGTGGTGAAGCTTGGGAGCGTGTCCCACGCAAGTCCGTCGTAGTGAGTCACCTTCCCGCCGCTACCCACCGCATAGACATCGGACGAAGAGCTGCCCCACACGTGGTTCAGGAAGTTCGTCGTGTTGGTCAAGAACCCGCTCCACGAGGTTCCGTCGAAGTGCAGAGCGTTCCCGCCGCCACCCACCGTCCAAGCGTCGCTCGGCGAGGCCACCCACGCCCGCCAGAGAGTGTTCCCCGTGGGGCTCGCTGACCTCGCCCACAGGTTGACCGGTGTGGCGCCCGGAGCCGACACCGTCACCAGAGCCCAGGCCGTTGCCCCCCCGCCCCGTACCTGTATCGTGGCCTGCCCGCTCGCAACGGCGGTCACGGTACCCCCAGCGTCCACCGTGGCCACTGCGGGGTTGAGCGTGGACCAAGTGAAGGTCAGTGCCGACACGGGATTGTCGTTGGCGTCCCAGAAATCAGCGGTGAAGGTAAAAGTGCTGCCGACGCCGGATAGCGAGGCACCGGCGGGTTCGATGGCAGCATACGTCACCACCTGCTCGACCACGACGGTCGCGCTGGCACTGGCTCCACCCGGGACGCTTGCCGTCACCGTGACCGTCCCGTTCGCTACGGCGGTCACCAATCCAGTCGAGTCCACTGTGGCGAGGCCCGGTTCGCTGCTGCTCCAAGTGAACGAAACGTCCGTGACAGGGTTTGCGGCGCCATCCAGCAGTTGTGCCGCGAGCTGAACGGTTTGACCCAGTGCTGTAAGAGTATCCTGGGTGGGCGTGAGCGATATGGTGGCACCCCGGACCCCGCGCAGGATCGTGCCGCTATCTCCTACGGCCCACACGTCTTGTGAGAAAGTGCCCCACACGCCCCACAAGTGATGGGCTGTTACGCGCTGAACAGTGTCCACGACGCCACTGTATCGAAGCATCACACCGAAATCGCCAACTACCCACAAGGCGTTCGAGTCGGCACCCCACATGTGTGCAAAAGTAGGTACCGACGGTGTCGCCACTGCAGTCCACGCAGCACCGTCGTAACGCAGTAACTCGTCGTTCGTCCCGGCTACCCAGACCAAGTTGCTGTCACTACCCCAGATCGCCCAAAGGTTGATGACGCCTGGGTCCGTCGTGCGTTCTTGCCAGCCCGAGCTACCACGGTGCAACACCGTACTACCATCTTGCCCCACTACCCAGATGTCGGACGGACCGGTACCCCATATATCGGACAAGACCATCCCTGTCTTGAGG